>DATFML010000506.1:0-12722 GCA_035266965.1 Gammaproteobacteria bacterium | reverse complement strand
CGGGCGTTGGTCAGGGGCTGACCCGCGTCATAGAGCTTGTGGGTGTCGTAGAAGCGAAAGCCGTAGTTCAGCAGCGCTTCACTGACGTCCACACGGGCGTTTTCGCTGTCGGTGCCCATGACCACCGAAATCAGGCGCATGTTCTCGCGCTTGGCGGAGGTGACCAGGCAATAGCCGGCGGCCTCGGTGTGCCCCGTCTTCATGCCGTCCACGGAGGGGTCCCGCCAGAGCAGCTTGTTGCGGTTGTACTGGGTGATGTTGTTCCAGGTGAACTTCTTTTCCGCGTACAGCTTGTAGTACTCGGGAAAGTCGCGGATCAGGGCCCTGGCCACCTTGGCGATGTCCCGGGCGGTGGTGTAGTGCTCGGGGTGGGGCAGGCCGGTGGCATCCACGAAGTGGCTGTTCTTCATGCCCAGCAGCTGGGCCTGGCGGTTCATCATGGCCGCGAACGTCTGTTCGGTGCCGGCCACGTACTCCGCCAGCGCCACGGTGGCGTCGTTGCCCGACTGGGTGATCATGCCCTGCAGCAGGTCCTTCAGGGGCACCTTGGTGCCCACCTGCACGAACATCCGCGAGCCGCCGGTGCGCCACGCATGCTCGCTGATGTGAACGTTGTCCTTCATGTGGATCTGCCCGGCCTCCAGCTCCTTGAACACCACGTAGGCCGTCATCAGCTTGGTCAGGCTGGCCGGCGGCAGGCGCTGGTCGGGATCGTCCTGGGCGATGATCTGGCCGCTGTGGTAGTCCACCACCACATAGCTCTTGGCGCCCACCTTGGGTGCCGCGGGCACCGGCGGCATGGGCTTGGCGGCAGCGGGCCCGCTGGCTCCGTCAGCCGCGGCGTAGGCGGTCTGGCTGGCCAGCGGAACCCCCAGCAGCGTGAACAGCACGAGCAGGGTACGCAACATGATTTTCGTCACCACTTGGATTGTCGAACCGGAGGGTATGCTTCGATGATCAATTGTCCGCGCCCGGCCGTATGTTTGCAATGCGTCAAATCGGCATTTTTGCGCTGCCGCCGGGCGGTCGGAGGCAGGGGGCTCAGTCCACCACCACCTGGGCGTCGTGCACCCCGTATTCGGACAGCGTGTGGGCCATGCGGTCGGCCTGTTCCACCGTCTGCAGCGGGCCGACCTGAACCCGGTAGATCGGTCGCCGGTCATGGTAGCCGCGGGTGATGTGTATGCCCGGCACGCTGGCGTGGCGCAGACGTCCGCGCAGGCGTTCGGCATTGCGGCGGTCCACGAAGGCGCCCACCTGCAGGAACAGGTTCGCGGAACGGGCATGGGACGCCCGCGCCTGGGGTGGATCGGATTTGCGGGCCACCACCGTGGGCGGTGTGGGCTTGTGTGGATTGATGGCCCGGATCACCACCGGCGCCGTGCCCTTGCCCAGCATGCCCAGCTTGGCGGCGGCGGCATAGGACAGGTCGATGATGCGGTCGGGGTGGAACGGGCCGCGGTCGTTGACCCGCACGATGACCTTGCGACCGTTGCGCAGGTTGGTGACCTGCACGAAGGTCGGCAACGGCAGGCGCTTGTGGGCCGCGGTCATGGCGTACATGTTGTAGGGCTCACCGCTGGAGGTGCGCTTGCCCGCGAACTTGGTGCCGTACCACGAGGCGATGCCGCGCTGTACGAACCCCTTCGAGCTCTTCAACACGTGGTAGCGATGGCCGTTGACCACATAGGAGGAAGGATTGCCGTAGCGGCTGCGGGGCTCCACCCGGGGCACGGCGTTGGGAATGTCGCTGACGTCGATGGGATTCGCGGGCGGCCCGTCCTGGGGAGCAAACGGGGTGCTGCACGCCGACAGCACCGCCGACAGACACAGCAAAGCACTCAGACGTCCCAGTGGACGTCGGAAAATAGTCTCGCAAATCAATGCGCTGTCTTTCGCCGTGCACATTCTGGATTAAGTGTGCACGGCGTCGGGGGTAAATGCAAATTCCCCGTTGCCGGACCCGGGGTCGTGCGCAGCCGGTCGGCTGTCGGTCGACCTCAGCGGGGGTGTGCGGCGCTGTCGGCGGCTTCCACGCCCTGCTCGTCCCGGGCCTTGCGGATGGCCTCGCCCAGCTGGTAGACGGCCATGGCGTACAGCGGGCTGTGGTTGTAGCGGGTGATGACGTAGAAGTTGTGCATGCCCAGCCAATATTCTTCGCCATTGCGATTCTGCAGAGCCAGCAGGGTCGCCTGGGGGTCGCCCTGCACCGGCGTCTGCGGCTCGATGCCATAGCCCTTCATGGCCGACAGGCTCATATGGGGCTTGAGACCGCCGTCTAGCAGGGCGCGGTACTTGTCGCCGGTCACCTTCGCTCGGGCGGCGATGGGGGCGCCCGGCGTCCAGCCGTGCACGTGGAAGTAGTTGGCCACGCTGCCGATCACATCGCTGGGGCTGTGCCACAAATCCCGTTTGCCGTCGCCGTTGAAATCCACCGCGTAGCGTCGGTAGCTGCTGGAAATGAACTGCGGGTCGCCCATGGCGCCGGCATAGGAGCCCTTGATGGTGAGGGGGTCCACGCCTTCGTGCCGGGTCAGCAGCAGGAACTGCTCCAGCTCGCTGCGGAAGAATTTCGCCCGCGCCGGGTAGTCGAACGCCAGGGTCGACAGCGAGTCCAGCACCCGATAGCGGCCGGTGTGGCTGCCGTAGCGCGTCTCCACGCCGAGAATGGCCACGATGATCTCGGGTGCCACGCCGTACTTGCGCTGGGCCCGCTTCAGAAGCGCCGCATGGGCATCCCAGAACCGGACCCCCTCGTCGATGCGGCTGCGGGTTACGAAGATCGGTCGGTACTGGTACCAGGGCTTGCTCTCCGCCGGGCGCGTAATGGCGGCGATGATGCTCGGTTCGATGTGGACCTTGCCGAACAGCGCCATCAGATGTGCCCGGTCGAAGTGATACCGCTCGACCATGTGATTGACGAAGTGCTGCACGGCGGGGCGGTCCGCCAACGGCGGCTTTGCGGGGCGTGTGCTGGCGCAGCCGCTCAGGGGAAGCAGGAAGGCGAGCAACAGCGCGAGGCCGGCTCCCACTGTTGCTTTCATGGTTCGACTCCGTGTGCGCATGGCCTACGTAGGCAGCAGTTTTCGGTGGGTGTGTATGGACATGAGAATACCGAAACCGGCCATGAGGGTCACCATGGAAGTGCCCCCATAGCTTATCAGCGGCAGGGGCAGACCCACCACCGGCAGCAGACCGGTCACCATGCCGGTGTTGACGATCACGTACACGAAGAAGGTCAACGCCAGACTGCCTCCCAGCAGCCGCGTGAAGGTGTCCTGGGCCTGGGTGGCAATGTACATGCAGCGGAACACGATGAACAGGTACAGCACCAGCAGCAGCAGAATGCCGATGAGTCCGAACTCCTCGCCCAGCACGGCGAAGATGAAGTCGGTGGCGCTCTCGGGCAGAAAGTCCAGATGGGACTGGGTGCCGTTGAGCCAGCCCTTGCCGTAGATGCCCCCCGAACCGATGGCGATCTTCGACTGGATGATGTGATAGCCGGCGCCCAGGGGATCGCTTTCGGGATTCAGGAAGGTGAGCACCCGCTGACGCTGGTAACCGTGCATGAAATGCCACAGCAGCGGCGCGCAGGCGGCGGCCACCAGCACCAGGATACCCAGCACCCGCCAGCGCAGACCGGCCATGAACAGCACGAAAAAGCCGGCACAGGCGATCAGCAGGGCCGTGCCCAGGTCCGGCTGTTTGGCGATCAGCACCACCGGGACCACGATGATGACGCCGGCCGCCAGCAGCCGGCCGGCCCGGGGCGGCAGGCGCTGATCCGCCAGGTACCAGGCCACCATCATGGGCACCGCGAGCTTCATCATCTCCGAGGGCTGAAAACGCACCACCACCAGATTGAGCCAGCGCTGGGCGCCTTTGCCCACCTCGCCGAATACCAGCACGGCGGCCAGCAGCAGACAGCCGATGCCGAACAGCCAGGGGGTCCATCGGTACAGGATGCGCGGCGGGATCTGGGCGATGACCAGCAGGGTGCCGAAGGCGATGCCCATGCGGATGATCTGGCGCACCACCATGTCCATGTTCTGGTCGCTGGCGCTGTACAGCACCACCAGCCCCACCCCGCACAGCGCGATCAGCGCCGCCAGCAGTGTGGCATCCAGGTGCAGCCGGCGTTGCCAACCGCCGGTTGCGGTTCCTTGCTGGTCGGCGCTCGAGAGGATCATGGTTTGTCGTCCTTCTTACCGCCATTCAGGTAAGTGTTCATGATTTTCAGTGCAATGGGGGCGGCGGCGGAACTGCCGCCGCCGCCGTGTTCCACGATGACCGCGACCGCGATACGCGGGTCGGGGGCGGGGGCGAAGGCGATGAACAGCGCGTTGTCCCGCAGCCGTCGCGCCAGCTCCTTGGGATTGTAGGTCTGCTTCTGTCCGAGTCCGAAGACCTGGGCGGTGCCGGTTTTGGCCGCGATGGTGTAGTCGGCTTCCTTCTTGAGTTGATGGGCGGTGCCGTGGGGGCTGTTCACCACGTCCTCCATCGCCTTGGTGATGAGGTTCCAGTCCTTGGGGTCGCCTTCGGGTACCCGGGGCAGCATGTGGATGGGCGTCGGGTCCAGGTTGCCGTTGGCCGGGTTCTGCTCTGCGGCCACCAGGTGCAGCTGGGCGCGCAGACCTTTTTCGGCCATGGTGGCGGTGGCGGCGGCCAGCTGCAGGGGGGTCACCAGCAAGAAGCCCTGCCCGATGCCCGTGATCAGGGTTTCGCCGGGGAACCAGGGCTGGTGACGGACCCGTTCCTTCCACTGTCGTGAAGGCAGCAGGCCGGGCAGCTCGCCCACCAGATCCACCCCGGTGCGTTTGCCGAAGCCGAACCTGGCGAGGTAATTGTGCAGACGGTCGATGCCCATCTCATGGGCCAGGTTGTAGAAGTACACGTCGCAGGACTGGGTGATGGCCTGCGTTATGTCCACGTTGCCATGGCCCCAGCGCTTCCAGCAGCGGTATTTGTGGCTGCTGCCGGGGAGCTGGTAGTAGCCCGGGCAGAAGGTGGTGGTGTCGGGTTTGGTGACATCGTCCTCCAGACCGCCCAGCCCGACGAACGGCTTGATGGTGGAGCCGGGCGCGTACTGGCCCCGCAGGGCGCGGTTGAACAACGGGCGTCCGCTGTGGTTCTGCAGCGCACGGTAATCCTTGAGCTCGATGCCGTTCACGAACGGGTTGGGGTTGTATTCGGGCATGCTGACCATGGCCAGAATGGCGCCGGTCTTGGGATTGAGGGCGACCGCGGCGCCGGTGTTGTCGCCGAAGGCCTTCTCGGTCACCGCCTGCAGGTGGGCGTCCAGGGTCAGGTACAGGTTGTGCCCGGGCACGGGCGGGGTGCGCGACAGCACACGCACGATGCGGCCTTCGGCGTTGGTCTCCACCTGCTGGTAGCCCACTTTGCCGTGCAGCACCTTCTCGTAACTGCGCTCCACCCCCGTTTTGCCGATGTGGCTGGTGCCACGGTAGTTGGCCTGGTTCACCTCCTGCAGCTCGCGGGCATCGATGCGGCCCACGTAACCCACGGCGTGCACGGCTTCCGGGCCCAGGGGATAGTAGCGGGTGAGCCCGGCCTCCACGTCCACCCCCGGGAAGCGGTAGCGGTTCACGGCAAACCGGGCCACCTCCGCATCGCTCAGGTGAAAGCGCAGGGGAATGGCGTCGAACGGGTGCTTGCGGCGTCGCAATTCGTTGAAGCGTTGGATGTCGATGTCGCGGATGTTGATGATCTTGGACAGCGCCGCGATGGTGGCCTTCATGTTCTTGACCTGCTCGGGAATGATCTCCAGCCGGTAGGACGGCAGGTTCTCGGCGAGCAGCACCCCGTTGCGGTCGTAGATCAGGCCACGGGTGGGCGGAATGGGAAGCAGCTTCACCCGGTTGTCCCGGGACAGGGTGGTGAAGTGCTGGTGGGAGATCACCTGCAGGAAGACCAGGCGCGCGATCAGCGCCAGTACCAGCAGCACACTGATGATCAGCGCCGCCACCGTGCGGCGCATGAACAGCCGGCTTTCCAGCAGGTGGTCTTTGATCTGAATCTGGCGGGCCATTCTCGGGTGCGGTCCGGTCTCGTCAATCCCACGGGGTGCCGGCGCGGCGCCGGGCGGTGGTGCAGGGCATCAGGGGTGCCGGGGGTGTCAACTGACGGCGAAGCGCCGCCGCAGGTTGCGCAGCATGGCGAATATCAGCGGCCACAACACCATGCCGAGCAGCGAAGGCGTCCAATACAGCCAGGACTGGGTCGGGCGTCCCATGATGCCGTTGATCCAGAGCACCAGCAACTGGTTCAACGCCAACAGCACCAGCACGGTGATCGATTGCTGCCATACCGGATACAGGCGTATGCGCTGGTGCAGCTTGAGGGTGAGGTAGGCGACCACCGTAAGGGCCAGGGCGTGTTCGCCCAGCAGCGTGCCGGTGAGCACGTCCATGAGTATCCCGACCACCCAGGCCACGCCGACGCCGACCCGCTCGGGCAGGGCCATGCACCAGTAGATCAGCACCAGCGCCACCCAGTCCGGTCGGGCGATGCGGGCCCAGTCCGGCAGTGGCACGATGGTCAGGGCCATGGCGACCAGAAAGGTCAGTGCGATGATTGCACCGCCATGGTGGCGTACCAGCGTGGTCATTTCGAATGGGTCGCCGCCCGGCGCTTATGGTCAGCGTGGTGCTTTTCCCCTGGCGCGGCGTCGGCCTGGTCCCGGGGTTTGACCCGGTGGTCGCCGGGCCAGACCAGCAACACTTCGCGGCTCTGGTTCAGATGGGCCAGGGGCATGGCGCTGACCTGGGCGAACGGCTGGCCCGGATCCTGTTCGACGGAGGTGACCACGGCGACCGGATAGCCCGGCGGGAAGTGTCGACCGAGGCCCGAGGTCACCAGCAGGTCGCCCTTGCGGATATCGGCGTTGTTGGGCAGATGGGGCAGCTCGAGTCGGTTGATGGCGCCGGTGCCGAAGGCGATGCTGCGCAATCCGTTGCGGTTGACCTGCACCGGAATGGCGGAGTTGGGGTCAGTGATCAGCATGGCGGTGGCGCTCAGCGGACCCACCTGGACCACCTGCCCCATGACGCCGTCGGCATCCAGCAGCGGTTGCCCCTGGTAGACATGCTCCCGGGAACCCTTGTTCAACAGTATCTCGTGCTTGTAGGGGTCCAGATTCACCGACAGAATCTCGGCGATCAGCACCCGTTCGCCCACTTTGAACGACGATTGCAGCAGCTCGCGCAGCCTGATGTTTTCGGCTTCCAGGGCGGACAGCTTCTGCAGCTGGGCCTTGAGCAGCAGACGCTGGGTGCGCAGGCTGGCGTTTTCCTCTTCCAGTTGCCGGCGGGTGGTCAGGTTCTCCTTGATCCACTCACCGGCTTCCACCGGAAAATTCACGACATACTGCAGCGGATAGACCACCACCGACAGGGCCGAACGGACCTGGTTCAGGTGATGCTGGCGGTGATCGACGGTCATCAGCACCACGGACACCAGCACGAAAACCACCAGCCGTGCCGTGATCGAGGGGCCTTGGGTGAAGAGTAACTTTATGGTGATCCTCGCGTCGCAGACTGGGGGCGGGACTGGCCTGAGGGGTTACTCGACCGCGAACAGGTCGCCGCCCTTTTCATCCATCATTTCCAGTGCCCGGCCGCCGCCGCGGGCTACGCAGGTGAGCGGGTCGTCCGCCACCACCACGGGCAGGCCGGTTTCCTCCATCAGCAGCCGATCCAGGTCGCGCAGCAGGGCGCCGCCGCCGGTGAGCACGATGCACCGTTCAGCCACGTCGGCCCCCAACTCGGGGGGCGTCTGCTCCAGGGCGGTCTTGACCGCACCCACGATACCGGACAGCGGCTCCTGGAGCGCTTCCAGGATTTCATTGCTGTTGAGGGTGAAACTGCGGGGCACGCCCTGGGCCAGGTTGCGCCCCTTGACTTCGATCTCGCGCACTTCGGTGCCCGGAAAAGCTGATCCGATCTCGTGCTTGATGCGTTCGGCGGTGGCCTCGCCGATCAGGGTGCCGTAATTGCGGCGCACGTAGTTGATGATGGCGTCGTCGAAACGGTCGCCGCCGATACGCACCGAGGAGGAGTACACGATGCCGTTCAGGGAGATCACCGCCACCTCGGAGGTGCCGCCGCCGATGTCCAGCACCATGGAACCCTTGGCCTCGTCCACCGGCATGCCGGCACCGATGGCGGCCGCCATGGGTTCCTCGATCAGGTAGACCTCGCGGGCCCCGGCGCCGGCCGCCGATTCCTTGATGGCGCGCCGCTCCACCTGGGTGGAGCCGCAGGGCACGCACACCAGCACCCTCGGGCTGGGCTTGAAGAAGCGGGTTTCGTGCACTTTGTGGATGAAGTGCTGGAGCATCTTCTCGGTGACCGTGAAGTCGGCGATGACGCCGTCTTTGAGCGGCCGGATGGCGATGATGTTCCCGGGCGTGCGGCCCAGCATGCGCTTGGCTTCAAGACCCACGGCGGCGATACTCTTGGGACCTCCGGGACCGCGGTCCTGGCGGATGGCGACGACTGAGGGTTCGTCCAGGACGATGCCCTGTCCCCGTGCGTAGATCAGTGTATTGGCGGTGCCCAGATCGATGGAAAGGTCATTGGAAAACAGCCCCAGTAAGCGCTTGAACATTTGATGTGAGCCCAGCCGTGGGAAAAATCGACAAAGTACTGTAGCAACGGGGGGGGCTTTGGGCAAGCAGGCAAATGTGCTAACGTTCGCATTTTAACTGGCCTTCGAACCTTCACGGAGTGGTTATGGCGCTGGACCCGTCCGAGGTGCGTAATATCGCCCATTTGGCGCGGTTGGGAATCGACGAACAGGACATCCCCGCGTACGCCCGCAACCTGTCCGATATCCTGGCCTTCGTCGAGCAACTCAATGCGGTCGACACCAGCGACATCGCACCGTTGGCCCATCCCCTGGACGCGACCCAGCGGCTGCGTCCCGACGCGGTCACCGAAGCCGACCAGCGCGACCATTTCCAGTCCATTGCCCCCCAGGTGGAGGCCGGCCTCTTCCTGGTTCCCAAAGTGATCGAGTAGACAGGCGGATGTGGGCGCGCCGACGTGCCGTGGGCGGCGCCCGCCCATGTCCGGGGTGAGACATGCACACCAAGACCATTGTTGAGCTGGGCGCCGGCCTGCGGGCGGGCGAGTTTTCCAGCGAAGAGCTGACCCGCCGTTTCCTGGATCGGATCAAGCGCCATGATCGGCAACTGAACGCCTTCGTCACCGTCACCGAGGCGGCCGCGCTGGAACAGGCGCGGGCCGCCGATCGGCGGCTGGCCGCGGGCGACGCCGGTCCCCTTACCGGGATTCCTTTTGCCCACAAGGACATATTCTGCACCGAAGGGGTCAGGACCAGCTGCGGTTCGCGCATGCTGGACAACTTTACCGCTCCCTACGACGCCACCGTGACCGCCCGGCTCAAGGATGCGGGGTCCATCATGCTGGGCAAGACCAACATGGACGAGTTCGCCATGGGCTCGTCCAACGAAACCAGCTATTACGGTCCGGTGCGCAATCCCTGGAACACCGACACCGTGCCCGGCGGTTCCTCCGGCGGCTCGGCGGCATCGGTGGCCGCGCGCCTGACGCCCGCCGCCACCGGCACCGACACCGGCGGCTCCATCCGCCAGCCGGCCGCCCTGTGCGGCATCACCGGCATCAAGCCCACCTACGGTCGGGTGTCCCGCTACGGCATGATCGCGTTCGCCTCCAGTCTGGATCAGGGCGGTGCCATGGCCGGTACCGCCCAGGACTGCGCCCTGCTGCTGGGTGCCATGGCCGGCTTCGACGAGCGCGATTCCACCAGTGTGGACCGACCGGTGGACGATTATGCAGCGGCGCTGGACCAGCCCCTCAAGGGGCTCAAGATCGGCCTGCCGAAGGAATACTTCGGTGAGGGCCTGGAGCTGGCCGTGGGCGAGGCCGTGGAAGCCGCCATCGAGGAGTTCCGCAAGCTCGGCGCCGAGGTGCGTGACATCAGCCTGCCCAATACCCACCTGGCGGTGCCCACCTACTATGTCGTGGCGCCGGCCGAATGCTCGTCCAACCTGTCCCGGTTCGACGGTGTGCGCTTCGGCTACCGGTGCGAGAACCCGGCCGACCTCACCGACCTGTACGTGCGGTCCCGGGGCGAAGGCTTCGGGCCGGAGGTGAAGCGGCGCATCATGGTGGGCACCTACGCCCTGTCGGCGGGTTACTACGATGCCTATTACCTGAAAGCCCAGCAGGCCCGCCGCCTGATCCGGGACGATTTCCAGCGTGCGCTGGGCGAGGTGGACGTCATCATGGGCCCCACCTCGCCGACGGTGGCGTTCCCTCTGGGGGCCAAGACCGACGATCCGGTCACCATGTACCTGTCGGACATCTACACCATTGCCGTCAATCTGGCCGGTCTGCCCGGCATGTCGGTGCCGGCGGGATTCGTGGAAGGGTTGCCGGTGGGCCTGCAGATCATCGGCAATTATTTTTCCGAGGCGCGCCTGCTGAACGTGGCGCACCAGTATCAGCAGGTCACCGACTGGCATCGCCGGGTACCCGGGGACTTCGCATAGGCGGACGGTCAACAACAGCTTTCTTGCCACAGAGGTCACAGAGAGCACAGAGGTATTATCGTGGCCGGGCTTGCTTGCGGATCGGCCGCCGTGGCGCAGGAACACGTTCAGACTGACTGCGGCAGACGGGAAAGCAGGCAGCGCGGCACTCTAGCCTGGCCGTCCTACGTGGAAGTCTTCTTGCGATTTCTCTGTGGCCTCTGTGACCTCTGTGGCAAACGTTCAAGAGGACGTGACGATGGAATGGGAAACGGTCATCGGGTTGGAGGTCCACGCCCAGCTCGCAACCACCAGCAAGATCTTTTCGGGGGCCTCGACGGCCTACGGCGCCGCTCCCAACACCCAGGCCTGTGCGGTGGACCTGGGGCTGCCGGGGGTGCTGCCGGTGCTCAACGAAGAGGCGGTGCGCATGGCCGTCAAGTTCGGCCTGGCCACCCATTCCACGGTGGCACCGCGCTCGGTGTTCGCCCGCAAGAACTACTTCTATCCGGACCTTCCCAAGGGCTACCAGATCAGCCAGTACGAGCTGCCCATCGTGCACGACGGCTGGCTGGACGTTGAGCTCGACGACGGCACCGTCAAGCGCATCGGTATCACCCGCGCCCACCTGGAAGAGGACGCGGGCAAGTCCCTGCACGAGGAGTTCCGGGACATGACCGGCATCGATCTCAACCGTGCCGGCACCCCTTTGCTGGAGATCGTTTCCGAACCCGACCTGCGTTCGGCCAAGGAAGCCATCGCCTACATGAAGAAGCTGCATTCCCTGGTGCGCTATCTGGAGATCTGCGACGGCAACATGCAGGAGGGATCCTTCCGCTGCGATGCCAACGTTTCGGTACGGGTCAAGGGGCGTCACGAGTTCGGCACCCGTGCCGAGATCAAGAACCTGAACTCCTTCCGGTTCGTGGAGCGCGCCATCAACTTCGAGGTGGAGCGCCAGATCGACGTGCTGGAAGGCGGCGGCAGGGTGGTCCAGGAGACCCGCCTGTACGATGCCGACAAGGGCGAGACCCGCTCCATGCGCGCCAAGGAGGAAGCCAACGACTACCGGTACTTCCCGGACCCGGACCTGCTGCCCCTGGAGCTGGAAGACGCGTTCATCGCCGGCGTCGAGAAGGACCTGCCCGAGCTGCCGGATGCCAAGAAGACCCGCTTCGTCGAGCAATACGGACTGTCCCCCTATGACGCCGGCGTACTGACCGCGACGCGCGAAATGGCGGACTACTACGAGATGGTAGTGGAAAGCGCGGACTGCGATCCCAAGCTGGCCGCCAACTGGGTGATGGGCGACCTGTCCGGTTACCTCAACAGGGACGGCCTCGAGATCACCGAAAGCCCGGTGAGCGCCGTGCACCTGGGCGGCCTGCTCAAGCGCATCGCCGACGACACCATCTCCGGCAAGATCGCCAAGCAGGTCTTCGAGTCCATGTGGGCCGGGGAAGAGGACGCCGACCAGGTGATCGAGAAGAAGGGCCTCAAGCAGATCACCGATACCGGCGCCATCGAAACCATCATCCGCGAGGTGCTGGAGAAGAACCCCAAGCAGCTCGAACAGTATCGCGGCGGCCAGGAGAAGCTGTTCGGCTTCTTCGTCGGCCAGGTGATGAAAGCGACCCAGGGCAAGGCCAACCCGGGCCAGGTGAACGCGCTGCTGAAGAAAATCCTGCAGGGCTAGCCGTCCTGTCCGATCGGACCTGTGCTGATTAAAGAGAGCCACGGAACCCACGGAATCCACGGAAGGGAAGAGGTAAAAGCAAAGGCGCCACGGAAAACACGGAAAGCACGGACGGGGGATGGGTGTACAGATCCGTGGCGCGTTCGGCTTTGTGGCCGGGGCATGCCGGGTATGTCTGCGAGAGCCACGGGACCCACGGAATCCACGGAAGGAAGCAAAGGCAAAGGCGCCACGGAAAACACGGAAAGCACGGACGGGAGATCGGTGTTAAAGAGTCGTGGCGTGTTGGGACTGATGCGTGCCGCCCTCGCCGTGGTACCGAATGAATGACTTTTCTTGTCCGTGTCTTCCGTGTCTTCCGTGCTTTCCGTGGCGCATTTCGTTTTTTGGCCGGGGCATGCCGGGTATGTCTGCAAGAGCCACGGAACCCACGGAATCCACGGAAGGAAGCAAAGGCAAAGGCGCCACGGAAAACACGGAAAGCACGGA
>DATFML010000505.1:0-7691 GCA_035266965.1 Gammaproteobacteria bacterium | reverse complement strand
AAGGGAGCTCAACTCGCCCTTTTCGGCCGCCAGCAGGGACTGGATATAGCGGTCCCGGTACCGGTTGAGATCTTTGCGGCACAGGGTATCGTCCGGCGACCAGTCGGGGTGTTCCTTGTGGATCTCCTCGACGATGGCCGTACGCAGCAGTGAACCCGGAACGAGCTCGCTGCGGGGAAAAGTGTGCCCGCATATGGGGCAGACGGCACTGGCGGACTGACGCTTATGCATAGGGACCCCCGTGCACAGGGTATGGCCGGTGCGGCCGGATGTTGCTTGCCGTTAGTAAATCCGTTCTGATACGTTTCCGCAAGCACCGGGTACAGCCATGCGCATGCGGCGTCGCAATGAATCTCCCGGCCTCCAAGTTGTCTCAAGCGAGGCGGCCGTGGTGGGTTCGACTGCTTCCCGCGCGAGCCGGTGCATCCAATAAACCGAACAAAGGAGGATGTCGTGGTGACCACCAGAAACAGTTTCTTGATGTCGTTGCTGTGCATGGGCTGGCTGCTGGGTGGCGTTGCCCACGCGGCCGCCTTGAAGGATACCGACGCTCTGCGAGGTCTTAGCAGCGCCAAGGGCGTGTTTATGATCGATATCAACGATCCCGGTCGCGTTGCGCACGTACTCCATGTGGTGGAAAAGACCGATACCGGCATGCGCAAGCAAGGTGTGACGCCCCATATCATCGTGGTGGTGATCGGCCCGGCGGTGGCCTTTCTCACCAAGGACCGCCGCGGTATCTCCTACATGCAGGAGCGCGCCGTATCCCAGGTCCAGAAAGAGATCCACAAGCTCAAGACCATGGGCGTGCGGACCGAAGCCTGCGGCGTCGCCCTCAAGGGCATGGATGTGGATCCGAAAGACGTGATCGACGACGTGCATCCGGTGGGTAACGGCTTCATTTCCGCCATCGGCTACCAGGCCCAGGGCTATGAGCTGGTGCCGGTGTACTAGACGTTGCAGAGGCTCGCACGGTAGAAGGGCGTTGAGGCCGGACCTGATCTGGAAGAGGCGGAACCGGAGCAGTAACGCGAGCGGGCCCGGGGCCGCGGTGCCGGCGCCACTCACGTGTGGTGCCGGCGTCGCACCCTTGCCTTAAGGCTGCCGCGGTTTCGGTGGCGCATTTTTTGTTTTGACGCACGTCAACTGCCGTATCCGGCGTACCCGAGTGCCCCCTGTCGTCCAGGTCCTCGATCACGGCCGGTTTCCTTCAGGAACGCCCCGCGTCCTTTGGGCCACCGGTCAGGGGCACGAACGCGACGGCCAGCAGGCGGGTCTGGTCCACTGACCCGTCTGCGGCTTTTTCAATGAGGACGAGATCCTCGTTGTAGCCGGCGGTCCGCAGGGGCAGCACGAGGCGGCCGCCGGGCTTGAGCTGATCGACCAGGGGCGGCGGCACCTCGCGGGCGGTTGCAGTGACCAGTATGCCGTCGTAGGGTGCATGCTCGCTCCACCCGTAATAGCCGTCGGCAGTCTTCACGACGACGTTGTCGAAGCCTTCATCGGCCAGTCGCTGGCGCGCGGCGTCGGCAAGGGCCGGAATGATTTCCACCGTATAGACTTCCCGCACCAGCCGCGCGAGTATGGCCGCCTGGTAGCCGGAGCCGGTGCCGACTTCCAGCACCCGGTGCTCGGGCCGGGCGTCGAGCAGCTCGGTCATCAACGCCACGATGTACGGTTGGGAGATGGTCTGGCCGTGTCCGATGGACAGGGGCTGGTTGTCGTAGGCATAGGCGTCCTGGCCGTCGGCCACGAAATGCTCCCGCGGTACATCCGCCAGCGCCTTGCGGACTCCGGGGGCGAGGGACCGGCGCCCGGTGTAGGCGGAGGTGGCTCGCATTTCCGCGTCGATTTCCTCGAGTAGACGCCGGCGGTCTTCAGCGTGGTGGGTACGCACAAAGTGCCTCGTTGTGTGGCGGCGGGAAGCGGCCGTTACATCAAGCCTGCCGGGCAGGCGCGGCCGCGCGCCAACCCTGTGGCGTTTCACTGTTGACTGTAGTCCAGGCGCACACGCACCGCTTCCTCCTGCTCGATGTCCTCCAGGTGGGCTTCCAGTTCATGGAGCGACTCCCTGATTTCCGGCAGCAGCACATCCTCCAGGGCGCGGGCCCGGCGTTCGGTACGTCGGTATTCCTCCAACAGCCGATGCAGGTTGCCGGTAATGGCGGCCAGGATCACGTTCTGCTCCAGCAGTGTCCGGAAGCGGGTGGCGCAGTGGCGGGCCTCGGGGGAAGGGTTCTCGGCCGGTCCGGCCGGTTGTTCGGCCTGCAGGGTGGTTTCCGGCTGGATCAGCGTGACGCCCAGGAAGGAGCGACGCTGAAGGCGTATCTCGCTGGCGTCCAGGGGTGCGGCCGGATACACGGCGGTGCCTTCGAGACCGTGGCGCCGAACCGTCTGGCGCAGGGCGGCACTGGCCTGCCGATGCATCTCGTTGAAGCGCTCCCGCTGCGCCTCGTAGTCCCGGATCCGGCGGACGATCTCGGCGGCCAGCAGCAGGCGCTTTTCGTCCAGGAAACGGTAGCCTTCCTGCATGACCTGCTGCTCTTCGCGCAGCTCCAGCAACGCGGAATGGGTGGGCGCATGGCCGCCGGCTTCAGGCATGGTCGCTGTCCCCGGTAATGTACCGGCGGATCTGGGCGTCGCTGAGCCGGTTCAACTCGGCGGCGGGCAACAGGGACAGCAATTTCCAGCCGGTGGCCATGCTGTCCTCCAGGGACCGGGCCTGGTCCTGCCGCACCAAGGTGTCCTCGAAGCGATCTCCGAATTCCAGGTACAGGCGATCCACGTCCGTCAGGCCCTCGGCGCCTACCACGCTGGCGAGCACGCGAACCTGCACGGCACGGGCGTAGGCGGCATAGAGCTGGTTGGCCAGGTCGGGGTGGTCCGGGTGGGTGTAGCCCCGGCCGGTGCCGTCCTTCATCAGCCGCGACAGGCTGGGCAATACCTTGACCGGCGGGTAGACATCGTGCCGGGCCAATTCCCGGTCCAGCACGATCTGGCCTTCGGTGATGTAGCCGCTGAGATCCGGTATGGGATGGGTGATGTCGTCCGCCGGCATGGTCAGGATGGGCATCTGGGTGAGGGTGCCGGGATGGCCTTTGATGCGCCCGGCGCGCTCGTAGATGCTGGCCAGGTCGGAGTACATATATCCCGGATAACCCTTGCGGCTGGGGATCTCGCCATGGCTGGCGGACACCTCCCGCAGGGCCTCGCAGTAGTTGGTCAGGTCCGTCATGATCAGCAGCACATGGCGTCCTTCCACAAAGGCCAGGTATTCGGCCGCCGTCAGGGCGAAGCGCGGCGTCAGCAGGCGCTGCACGCTGGAGTCGCTGGCCAGGTTCAGGAACAGGGCCGTGCGTGCCAGGGCCCCGCTGGTTTCCATGGCACGACGGAAGGACTCGGCGGTGTCGTGGGGGATGCCGATGCCCACGAATACGATGGCGAAGGATTCGCCGTGCTCGCCGCGCAGCCGTGCCTGCTGGGCAATCTGAATGGCCAGGCGGTCGTGGGGCAGACCGCCTCCGGAGAAGACCGGCAGTTTCTGCCCGCGCACCAGGCTGTTCATCAGATCGATGGTGGAAACGCCGGTTTCGATGAAATCGGTGGGCATGGCCCGTTCCGCCGGGTTGATGGCCAGCCCTTCGATGCGCAGCCGCTGTTTGGCGGCGATCGGAGGTCCGCCGTCGAGCACCCGGCCCACACCGTCGAAGGTGCGTCCCAGGATGTCCGGGCCGAGACTGAAATGGATCGGCTCGCCCCGGAAACGAACGCGGGTGGTGGCCAGCGCCAGGCCGGTGGTGGACTCCAGCACCTCCACGGTCATGTAATCTTCGTCCAACGCCGAGATGCGTCCCAGCCGGGCCCGGCCGTCCGCCCCGATCACTTCCACCGACTCGTTCAGACCCACATCGATGGTGCGGTGCAGGAACAGCAGCGGGCCTTCGATGCGGGTGGCCGCATCGCTCAGGTACAGGTCAGCCCGCATGGGTACTGTCTCCTTCCAGCGCACCGAATGCGCCCTCCAGGTCGGTGGACAATTGATGGAATTCCTCCAATTGATCCTCCCCGATCTCCTCGCCCATACGCTGCAGCCGGCGCAGTATGGGCAGGGCGGCAATGCGGTCCAGGGGCACGTTGTTCTCGACGGCGTCCAGGGCCAGCTCGATGAACCGGGTCACCAGATTCATCATGGCGGTCTGGCGGGCCGGCGATGCGTAGCGATCCAGTTCGGAGAACGACGACTGGCGCAAAAAGCCCTGATTGATGAGGTCGCCGCACAGCAGAATGCACTGTTGGCGGGGCGGCAGGGCGTCTTTGCCCACGATGCGTGCCATGCGCTCCAGGCGCGTCTGCTCCTCCAGTATCTGCAGCAGCCGGCGGCGCTGGTCGGCCCATTGGGGGTGGCCTTCGCCCTTCCACCACCAGGCCAGGGACTCCACATCTTCGGTGTAGGACTGCAGCGGGTGCACGGCGGGGTAGAAGCGGGCCTGGGCGCGCCCCCTGTCCAGAGCCCAGAAGCTGCGCACATAGCGCTTGGTGTGGGTGGTGACCGGCTCGGAGAAATCGCCGGCCGGTGGACTGACGGCACCGATCAGCGTCAGGGAGCCTTCCTTGCCGCTGAGGGTGCGCACCCGGGCGGCGCGCTCGTAGAAGTCGGCCAGTCGGCTGCCCAGGTAGGCGGGATAGCCCGCCTCGCCGGGGAGCTCGCCCAGCCGCCCGGACACTTCCCGCAGGGCTTCGGCCCAGCGGCTGGTGGAGTCGGCCATCAGTGCCACATGCAGGCCCTGGTCACGGAAGTATTCGGCGACGGTGACGCCGGTATAGATGCTGGCCTCGCGGGCCGCTACCGGCATGTTGGAGGTGTTGGCGATGATCACCGTGCGCTCCATGAGGGCCCGGCCGCTGCGCGGATCCTGCAGTTCGGGGAACTCGTGCAGCACGCCGGCCATTTCGTTGCCGCGCTCGCCGCAGCCCACATAGACGATGATGTCGGCGTCGCACCATTTGGCGAGACTTTCCTGCAGTACGGTCTTGCCGGTACCGAAGCCGCCCGGCAGGGCGGCTTTGCCGCCGCGTGCCACCGGGAACAGGGCGTCCAGGATGCGCTGACCGGTGAGCATGGGGCGATCCGCCGGCAGCCGTTCCATCACCGGGCGCGGCTCGCGTACCGGCCAGCGCTGCAGCATGGTGATGGCATGTCGCGTGCCGTCATCGGTTTCCAGGGTGGCGAGGGTGGCGTCTTCGCGGTAGTCGCCCGTCTCCACGATCTCGACCACCTTGCCATGGCGGTCCGGCGGCACCAGGCAGCGCTGCTGAAGCCCCGCGGGTGGCAGCAGACGCCCCAGCACATGGCCGGGGCCGACCTTTTCGCCCACCTGCACCTGGGGTTCGAAGGGCAGCTCGACGGGGGGGCGCGTGTACATGCCGGGTCGCACGTAGGTCATGCTGAGTCCGGACAGGGGGCGCAGCAGGCCGTCGAAGATGCTGCCGAGCAGGCCAGGGCCCAGTTCCACGGCCAGGGGAGCGCCGGTGCCGGTCACCGGCACGCCGGGGCGCAGTCCGGTGGTGTCTTCGTAGACCTGCACCACGATCTCGTCTTCGGCGAGGCGGATCACCTCGCCGAGCAGTTGCTGTTCGCCGATCAGTACCGCCTCGTTGACGCTGAACGGGCCGTCGGGCCTGGCTCTGAGCACCGGGCCGCTGATCCATCGGATGACTGCGTCAGCCATTGGGACGCGTCCCCTCGCCGGCCGTCGGAGCGGGTACTGCCGGGGGTGGTGTTCGGTTCACTGTTGAGCCTCTTCCAGGTGCGCCAGCAGTTGTGCTTCGATTTCCTCGCGGTTGGCCATCAGCCCGTGCAGGGTACCGTCCAGACACGCTCCGCCGGCGCAGATGCGCAGCCCGGCGCTCAGGTCCTCGTCGACGACGAACACGCACGGCGCACCGCTGCGCGCTTCGATGCGCGGCTTCCATTCTCCGAGCTCCGGCGTGGACCAGT
The DNA here is from genome assembly GCA_035266965.1 of Gammaproteobacteria bacterium. Lineage (GTDB taxonomy): Bacteria > Pseudomonadota > Gammaproteobacteria > DATFLG01 > DATFLG01 > DATFML01. Next base: position 1,693 of record DATFML010000505.1, on the reverse strand, counting down.
CGGAGGGATGCTCGATACGCCAGGCGGCCTGGGGCAGACTCTCCAGCCCCCGCCCGACGAGGGAGCCCACCCACAGCAGGCGGGTATCGGCGGACCTCCAGCGCATCGCCAGAGCCCGCTCGAGGCGATGCCAGCCGCGCTTCAACGTGTGGGATACGGCGTCGCGATAGTGCTGGCGGTTGCGGGTCTCGAGCTGCGCGCGGGCGGCCTCGATGCGCCGGTTGGCATGCCACCGTTCCTCCTCGATGCCTTTGTGGACATGCTGGCGGGCTTCGCGGTAGGCGCCGCGGACCAGCTCGCGAGCCTGTTGCTCGGCCTCCTCACGAATCTGCTGGCAGCGCTGCTCGGCATGCTCCTGGAGCAGCTCCAGCAGAGCGTCGAGCGGCTCGCGGATGTCGGCCTGCTGCTCGTTCATGCGCCCACGCCCAGTTGTCCCCGCAGCCAGGCGGCCAGGTCCGGCGGCGCCGCGTGGCCGCCCGCGTCCGGCACCGTGACCACCAGCGTCCGGCGATGGCGCAGAGCGGCCCGCAGCTCCGGCTCCGGCAATCGCTGTGCGAAGTCGGCGCCCAGTATCAGCAGGCCGGTCTGCTCCAGGCCCCAGGCCAGCAGCGCCGCCGGATCGTCGTCGCCGGCGGCGAGGTGGACCCGGGCGCCGGCCAGTCGATAGCCCGCTGCGGTCAGGGGATCGCCGATGAACAGAGGAGCCGCCATCAAGTCAGCCGATTGAGAATCAGGATGGAGACGATGAGCCCGTAGATGGCGATGCCTTCGGCCAGTCCCACGAGCACGATGGTGCGTCCCAGCAGTTCGGGCTTCTCGGCCAGTGCGCCCACTGCGGCACTGCCCACGGCGGCGACGGCGTAGCCTGCCCCCAGAGACGACAGGCCGGTGGCGAGTGCGGCTGCGAGATAGCCCCACTGCAGCACTCCCGGCGCTGCGACGGTGCGTACGGCTTCGTCGGCGGCGAAAGCGGGGGCGATGAGCAGCATGGCGGTACCGGCCAGGCAGAAGACGCCGGCTACCACCGTGAGTGCCAGCGCGACACGGGGTTTCTTCATGTTTGGCTCCTTGGTTCCCGGTCAGGTTGATAGGAGGGAGCGGGCAAGGCCTGGAAGGGGCGGCCTTCGCCCTGCAGAAAGCGGATGAAGAACTCGAACAGGATGAGGCGGGTGGTCTGAATGGACACCACCAGGCCCTCCAGTGCGATGATGACGACGTTGCCCACCACATAGACCAGCACGGCGCCGAGCGGGCCGCCGGCCACGTCGGCCAGTCCTCCGACGGCCTCGGACAGCCCCGCGTGGGCAAGGGCGAAGGCACCCACGCGCGCAAATGACAGCGTATTCACCGCCAGCTGGAACAGGTGTTCCAGCAGCTCTCCCAGGCCGATGGTGATCCGCGCGGCGAGGCTGCCCTCATGGACCCGGCAGGCGCCGTAGAGGTACCAGAGCAGGGCGGGCGCCGCCAGCGCGGCAGCGTCGGCGTAGAACAGGCTGCCCAGCAGGGCCAGGTACAACGGTATCTTGGGGGCTTCCAGGTGCCACCAGTGGTGCGCCGTACCCCGCCAGTGGGCTTCCAGCCCGCTGAGTGCCATGCCGGCCACCAGCAGCAGCACGCCGCCGACGAGCGGCACGGCCAGCAGCGGAATGGGGTGGGCCAATGGATGCAGCCATAAAGCGGGTAGGAGGTCTTC
>DATFML010000504.1:0-2546 GCA_035266965.1 Gammaproteobacteria bacterium | reverse complement strand
CCGCACGGGGCCGCCCGCGAGCAATGCCATGGCGAAGACCCCCGCAAGAACCGACTTTACCAGGCGTGCGTTCATGACCGATCTCGTTGCGGCGCTGACTCAGCCCTCACCCCGGGCCTGTTTGCGGCCCGTGAACATGGCCCGCACCAGACTTTCCCGGTGCAGCAGACTCTCGGCGATCACGCCGGCCACGTGCACACCCACCAGGAACAGGGTGAAGTTCGCGAAGAACTCGTGCAGTCCTTCGAAGAATTCCCTGGAACCGTGGCCCACCTGCCCCAGCCAGGCGGACAGCGGGCCGGCCTGGTGCTCGGCGGCGTATCGCCATCCCGCTGAAGGTGGTGACCAGCAGGCTCACCAGCAGCAACACCACCATGGCACCGCCGGCCGGATTGTGTCCCAGGTAGCGACGGGCCCGCAGCGCCACCACGTCTTTGAGATAGGCGACGACCGTGCCCGGACGAAACATGAAACTGGAAAAACGCGCGTAACGGGTTCCCACCAGCCCCCACACAAAGCGCACCGCAATCAGGCCCAGCACGGTATAGCCGGCCAGGGTGTGAACCTGCAACAGGTCCTCCTCGGTGAAGTACGCCGTAAAGAACGCGATTACCAGCGTCCAATGAAACACCCGCACCAGCGGATCCCACACTTTCACTTCCGTCTTCGTCGCCATCGCTCGCCACCTGTGCCTTGGCAGTTATCCAGTTCTGGCGGCAAGCCTAGCGCGCAGGTCTGAAACCAAACTGAAAAACGGCATGAAATTGACGGCGCGAGGGCGTCGGCGGCTGGTGTGCGGTGGCGCATATCCTTCAACCGCGCCCGCAGTGCAGGGCCGGGCACACCGCGGGCGACGCAGTCACTTTAAGTTTGGATTCAGTGTCGGCTGTAACAATGCTTCCAATAGCAGAGCAACGTTACCAAGGCCCGGAGATCATGAATCCAAGAACCTGGCTTGCCATTTCGCTGATGGCGGGTTCGCTGGGAGCGCTGGCGGCACCGCCGCCGAGCGAAAGTATACCCGCAGCGCCCACCAGCGCAGTACCCGAGGTACACCATGTGGATCCCTTGCGGGTCGACAGCGCCTTGCCGCTGAGCGAGGTGGTGCGCACCGCCATCGCCCGCGAACCCCGTGAAGGGGTAGTGACAGCGCAGCGCAACGAAGCACGGGCCTTGGCCCGGTACGGTTCGAGTTACATCGCCGGCGCACCGGCGATCTCGGTGCGCCACCAGAACGATGCCCTGGGCAGCAACGGCGGTCTGCGGGAATGGGAGGCCGGTGTCGAACTGCCCCTTTGGCGGCCGGGCCAGCGCAGCGCCAGCCAGACAGTGGCGCGCAAGGCAGCCCTGGACGCAGAGACCTACGGCAGCGAGCTCTCCCTGCAGGTGGCGGGCGAGGTGCGCGAGGCTCTCTGGAACATAGCCCTGCGAAACCGCGAGCTGGCCCAGGCCCGCCAGGACCTGAAGGCGGCCCAGGCCCTTGCCAGGGACATCGACCGGCGGGTGCAGCTGGGCGACCTGCCCAGGCAGGACCGGCTGCTGGCCCAGAGCGAGCTTCTCACCCGCCAGTCCGCCGTCCTCAACGCCGAGGCCGAACAGATGCACGCCCGTCAACGCTACCGCAACCTGACCGGCCTGGACCGCATGCCCGCCGATTTTCGCGAACAGCCCAGCGCCGTCGCCGACATGCGCCCGAACCATCCCCGCCTGGCGCGGGCCAATGCCGCGGTGGCGCGGGCCCGGGCGGAACAGAACCTGATTCGCACCGCCGGTCCCGCCAGCCCCACGGTCACCATCGGCACCCGCCACGAGCGGGACATCTCGGACCACAACTACGTCAACAGTATCGGGCTGACCCTGCGGATTCCCATCGGTACGGGCACCCACACGGCGCCGGCGCGGGCGGCGGCGGCACGCGTGTACTCCGAGGCTGTTGCTCAGCGTGACCTGCTGCGCCGGGAGCTGGCGCTGTCCCTGCACGAGGCGAAGCACGCCCTGGAGGTGACCGAAGCGGCCATGAAGCTGGCCCGCCGCGAAGCCCGGGTGGCTGTGGAGCGCCTGCGTCTGGCGCGGGTGGCGTTCGAAAACGGCGAGCTGGATCTGGTGGAGTTCCTGCGCGTGCAGAACACGACGTTCATGCGCCAGCGCAGCGCCGGCATCCGCGTGGTGGAACACCAGCGCGCCATCGCCCGTTACAACCAGACTGTTGGAGTGATGCCATGAAGAAGTGGTTGGTCCTGATGCTGCTGGCGGTGACCGCACCGGTGTACGCCGCCGATACGGTCGAGTTCACACCCACCCAGGTGCAGACCCTGGGCATCTCGTTGGCCGCTCCACGGCGCGTCGAGAGTGCGCCCGGGCCGGCGCTGCCCGCCAAGGTGACGGTGCCGCCGGCCCACGAGGTCGTGTTGAGCGCGCCTTTGGACGGCCGTGTGGAGGCCATGCTGGTGGCGGCCGGCGACCACGTACAGGCCGGCCAGTTGGTGGCGCGCCTGTTCAGCCCCGACTTTCTCGTCCTGCAACGGGACTTCCTGGAAGCCGACAGC
>DATFML010000503.1:0-7726 GCA_035266965.1 Gammaproteobacteria bacterium | reverse complement strand
TGGTACTCGTAGATCAGCTGCAGCGTGCCCTGGCTGGCCTCCGCCTGATAGGGCGTATAGGCACTGTAGAACTCGCCGCGGGTGGTGATCTCCCACACCGCCGCCGGAATGTGGTGCTCGTAGGCGCCGGCGCCCATGAAGCACAACGGTCGGCCGTCGCGCTCCGCCCGCTCCATCATCAGGCGGCTGATCTGCTGCTCGCTCATGCCCGTGGGCACACCGGCGAGGCTGTCCACCCGCAGGTCGGCGGGAATTTCGTTGAACAGATCCTCGATGGAGCCGGCACCGATGGCGGCCAGCATCTCGCGAACGTCGTCTTCGGTATGGGGTATGAAGGGCATGTCGTACTTACCTTGATTCTCTGAACGGCTTGCGCCGCGCGACGCTACTCCGAATCCAGCACGGCCTGGTAGGCAGCCGCATCCAGCATGGAATCCAGCGCATTGGCCGACTCCGGTTTGATCCGCAGCAGCCAGCCGTCGCCATAGGGCGATTGATTGACTTTCTCGGGGCTGTCGGCGAGGTCTTCGTTCACCGCCACGATTTCCCCGCCGATGGGGGCATAGACGTCGGAAGCGGCCTTCACCGATTCCACCACGGCGCAGGCCTCGTCGACCGCAACGGTGCGCCCCGTCTCGGGCAGTTCCACATACACCATGTCGCCCAGCTGGTCCTGAGCGTGCTCGGTGATGCCCAGGGTGACGCTGCCGTCCGATTCGGCGCGCAGCCATTCATGGGTCTTCGTGTATTTCAGATCAGCTGGCAGATCGCTCATGGGATTCCCTCACAACAATGCCGAATGAAAGGATGAAGCGGTTAAAGATCGATGACCGCCTTGCCGTGGCGCACGAAGGGAGGCCTGACGGTGCGTGCGGGGATCAGTTTGCCACGGATGTCCACTTCGCACGTATCGCCCGTTGCGGCCGGCACGCGGGCCAGGGCAATGGAACGGCCCAGGGTCGGCGAGAAGCTGCCGCTGGTCACCTCGCCGTCGCCGCCGTCGGTGACCACGCGCTGATGGTTGCGCAGCACGCCCTTGCCCTCCAGCACCAGCCCGACCAGCTTGCGGGGGGTGCCGTCGGCACGCTGCGCTTCCAGGGCCCGGCGGCCGATGAAGTCCCGCTCGGCCGGCTCCCAGACCACGGTCCAGGCAAGACCCGACTCCAACGGCGAGGTCTGCTCGTCCATGTCGGAGCCGTACAGGTTCATGCCCGCCTCCAGGCGCAGGGTGTCGCGCGCGCCCAGTCCGCAGGGCTGCACGCCGGCCTCCACCAACGCCTGCCAGAACGCCGGCGCGTCGTCATCGGGCAGGATGACCTCGAAGCCGTCCTCGCCGGTATAACCGGTGCGGCCCACGAACCAGGTATCGTCGCTGGCGGCGTGGAAAGGGGCCAGGGCCAGAGCCTGCTCCGCCAGCGTCGGCGCCATGGCGTGCGAGGCGATGGTGCGGGCTTCGGGGCCCTGCACGGCGACCATGGCCAGCTCGGGCCGTTCCTGCACCTGCACGGCGAAGGGCGGCGCCTGTCGGCCTATCCAGTCCAGGTCCTTGTCGTGGGTGGCCGCATTGACCACCATGCGGAACCAGTCGTCGGCCATGAAGTAGACGATCAGGTCGTCGATGACACCGCCCTGCTCGTTGAGCATGCAGCTGTACAACGCCTTGCCCGGTGTACGCAGGCGGCCCACGTCATTGGCGAGCAGATGCTGGAGGAACTCGCGCACCCGCGCGCCCCGCAGATCCACCACCGTCATGTGGGAGACGTCGAACATGCCCGCCTGGCGGCGTACGGCGTGGTGCTCGTCGACCTGGGAGCCGTAGTGAATCGGCATGTCCCAGCCGGCAAAGTCCACCATCTTGCCGCCCGCCCGCACGTGCTCTTCATACAGTGCCGTGCGCTTGCCCATGGATCGGGTCCCCCTGTCAGTTCAAGGTTAGCGGGCCGCCGCAGTCAGCAGGCGCAGGCCGCTGTGGTCCGAAGTTGCGAGCCCAGACAAAAAAAGGGCGACGGCCGGCCGTTGCCACCCGTCGCCCCTCTGTCCACTCACCTGAGATCTTAGGTCCCCGCGCATGCTGCGAGCAGGGCACCCTGTCCCCTTCGGTGGGCCGGGCAATTGATGCCGGCCGCTCTCCAGAGTCAACCCACCGTTCCGGTCCTTTTGCCTGAGCGTTTCCGAGCGAGTTGCGCCTTCGGCGTCCTGTGGACCGTTGTCCTACAGGCTCTCTCCCGGGACAGTGTTCGCGGTTGATTTATTTATTATGAACGTCCTCGGTAGCGAAACCAACCCCCGCCGTCAATCCCGGACAGTGCGCGCGGCCATCGTGTGGCGTCGGGCGTGCCGGGTGCACCGTGGCGGGGCACGGGCGCCCGGCACGCCGGTACGGCCACCGCCCCCTGCCTGTTGCGCCGGACTCCCATGGCGCTTCCGCGGCGTGCGCCAGCGGGATCCCGAACGGTGGCGGCAACGGCACCGCCTTGATCGGACGGCATCCGGCAACCCCGAGCGAGGGCCGCGGCGCCCCGCTCAAGGCCCGCAACCGGCTGACCGTCAGGAAGACGTGTCGGGCTTGCCGAATCGGTCGTGAAAGAAGACTTCGCTGTCCGGTATCCGCCCGCCGCGGGGACCGGGTTCACTCAGCGCCTTGCCCACCGTCACGATCATGCATATCACATGGGAATCCGGAAGCTCGATCAGTCGCGCCACGGCGTCGAAGTCGAAGCCGGTCAGGGGACAGCTGTCGTAACCCATCTCCCTGGCCGCCAGCATCAGGGCCATGGCCGCCATGCCGGCCGAACGCATGGCCTCGTCGCGCCTCATGACGGCGTCTTCCCCGTACACCCGGCGCAGGGTGGACACCATGGCTGTGCGCAGCTTCTCGGGCGCATGGCTCCAGTACCGTTCCGGCTGCCGGTCCCAGGCCTGCAGATCGGCGCACACCACCAGCAGCAGGGAGGCGTCGGTCATCTGAGGCTGATTCCACGCCGCCTCGCGGATGGCGGCACGCAGCTGCGGATCCTGGACCGCGAGAAAACGCCAGTTCTGCATGTTGAAGGCGGTGGGCGCCAGCCGGGTCAGCTCGAGCAGCCGTGCCACTTCCGCGTCCGTCATTCGGTGCTCCGGGTCGAACGATTTCACCGCCCGGCGCGCTTCGATCGCCGCCTCTACGTCCATAGCATCTCACCTCGTCATGCCGGCAGCGCCGGCGCTGCAACCTGTGAAAACCTGCCCGGCGATATCACTCGCCGCCTACCAGCCGGCGTGTCCGGCGGGTACGGAGCCGATCCGTGGAGGGCCACCGCCTCCTCAGTCAATCGCGGTACTGCGCGCGATCAGCGGACCGATGGTCAACCCCTGCACAACGATGGAAAACACCACCACCGCATAGGTCATGGTAATGATCAGGTCACGCTGGTGGCCGGGCGGCAGGGAAAGCGCCAGTGCCACCGCGATGCCTCCGCGCAACCCGCCCCAGGTCAGTACGTTGATCATCTGCAGGGTGGAACGACAGGGGGCTTCGGTAAGCGCGACGGGAATGCCGACGCTGACCAGACGGGCCAGCAGCACCACCGGAATCATCAGCGCCCCCGCCGTGATGAAGGAAGCGGGCATGGCTATCTGCAGCACCTCCAGCCCGATCAGCAGGAACAGCACGGCGTTCATGATTTCATCGACCAGTTCCCAGAAGCTGTCCAGATGCTCCCGGGTCCGGTCTGACATGGCCAATGCCCGTCCGTGGTTGCCGATCAACAGCCCCGCCACCACGATGGCGATGGGCCCGGACAACCCCAGATGATCGGCGAGATGATAACCCCCCGCCACCAGTGCCAGGGTGATCAGTATCTCCACATGGTAGTCGTCGACACTCTTCAGCAACAAATAGGCTACCCCGCCGATCACCAGCCCGAACAATGCGCCGCCCAACGCTTCGCGCAGGAACAACTCCGTCACCTGCGTCACCGTCGGGGAACCGCCGCCCATGGTGATCTGCAGCAGAATGACGAACAACACCACGCCCACGCCGTCGTTGAACAGGGATTCCCCCGAAATGCGGGTCTCCAGCACCTCCGACGCACCCGCCGACTTGACGATGCCCAGCACAGCCACCGGGTCGGTAGGGGAAATCAGGGCACCGAACAGCAGCCCGTACATCAGCGGCAGGTGGAAACCCAGCAGTCCCAGCAGCCACCAGGCCATCAACCCCACGATGGCTGTGGAGACCACCACACCGCCCAGCGCCAGCAAGGCGACAACCCACTTTTCCCTTGCCAGGTCGTTGATGTTGACGCGCAGCGACCCGGCGAACAGCAGGAAGCTCAACATGCCGTGCAGCAGGGTGCGATTGAAATCGATGCGTCCCAGCAACTGCCTGGCCCAGGCTCCCATGGGAAACCCGAAATGCCCCAACAGGATCAGGGCAAGGGAAAACATCAACGCGGACAACATGATGCCGATCGTGGTCGGCAGCTCGAAATAGCGGTAATTCAGATAGCTGAAGGCGGCGGACAAGGTCAGCAGCACCGCCATTATCCCGAACAGGCTCATTGTTATCGGTCCCTCTCGCACCGGGTCGGCGTCGTCCACTCCCGGACGGCGGCCTTCCTACTGAATCGTAGGCGCTACAGGAACGAATAAGTTCAACCGGGATTCCCGGGGCGTGCCCGGGGCGACTCTACTCGGGCGCCGGCGACGCCATGGCAAGACGGGGCAGATCGCCGGACAGCCCCATGGCGTGGCGGATCAGAAAAGACTTCAGCGGACCGGCGCCGTCGACCAGGCGCAGCCCCAGGCTGCGTACCTGCCGCACCGGCAGAAGGGAATTGCCGAACAGAGACTTGAAGCCGTCCATGGCCGACATCATGGCCAGGTTGTCGCCCCGGCGCCAACGCTCGTAGCGGCGCAGGACACGGTGATCGCCGATATCGCGCCCGCCGGCATGGGCCTCGGTCACCACCTGGGCGAGGGTGGCGGCATCCAGCAGACCCAGGTTGGCCCCCTGCCCCGCCAGCGGATGAATCACGTGGGCGGCGTCGCCCACCAGCGCGATCCGCTCGGCCAGATAACTGCGGGCGTGCATTCTGCGCAGCGGGAACGCGACGCGTTCGCCCACCTCCGTAATGGCGCCCAAGGCCCCTTCGGAAGCCTCCTCCAGTGCGCGGCGAAACCCGGGCTCGGGCAGCTCCAGGTGCCGGTCCGCCTGCTCGCTGGGCAGCGACCAGACAATGGAGCAGCGTCCGTCCCGCAACGGCAGAAACGCCAGCGGGCCGCCCGGCAGGAAGCGCTGCCAGGCGGTCTCGCGGTGCCAGTGCTCGGTGGCCACCGGCGCCACTACCGCGCGCTGCAGATACTCATGGACCTCGGTGGCGATGTCGGCCATGGCCCGCACCTGTGACTGCACGCCGTCCGCCCCCACCAGCAACGGTGCCCGCAACCGGCGCCCGTCGGCCAGCACAGCCGTGGCGGCGCCGGACCCATGCTCGATGGCGGCGAGCTCCGCCGGACACACCAACTCCACCGTGGGCAGCTCGCGCAGGCGCTCGTGAAGCGCGGCCTGAATCACCCGCTGCTCGATGATATGCCCGAGTGTATCCTCGCCGATGGCGGTGCAGTCGAAGTGAATCGTGCCCGATCCGCCGGCATCCCACACATGCATCTCCCGGAACGGGCTCACACCCCGGGATACCATGCCCGGCCAGACACCCAGGGCGGCAAAGATGCGCTGCGATGCCCGGGTAATGGAGTACACCCGCAGATCCACCGTGTCGGCGGACCACGCGGCGGGCGCCTGCCTGGCCTCGACAACGGCCACCCGCAGCCCCGCCTGGCCCAGGGCGCAGGCCAGGGTGGCGCCGACATTGCTGCCCCCCACCACGATTACATCGTAGCCGGAGCTCATCGCCCGCCTCTGCGCAACGGCAGGCCGCATGCCAGCCGGGGCAGGCGACCGGTGCGGCCCATGGTGAGACGGGCGAAGACACGCTTGGCGGGCGGCAACAGATCCAGCAGCACCATGCCCGCGTCGCGCGCCAGCCCCACCGGCGTCAGCGGGTTCACGAACATGCGCGCCAGCCCGTCGGTAAACGCGATCACCCGCCGATGGTCGGCCTTGCGCCAGTCCCCGTAGCGGCGCAGCACCGTGCCGGCGCCGATGTCCTCGCCCCCGGCCAGGGCAGCGCTGATCACCTCAGCCAGCACCGCCACGTCCCGCAGACCCAGATTGAAGCCCTGGCCGGCCACCGGATGCAGGGTATGGGCCGCATTGCCGATCAGCGCCAGCCGGTCGCGTACCGATTCGCGGGCACGCACCAGACGCAGCGGATAGCTGTGGCGTTTGCCGACCCGTTGCAGGCGTCCCAGCCGGTAGCCGAAACGTTCCTGCAGCCGGGCCAGAAAGGCGGCATCGTCCAATGCCATCACTTCGTCCACCGCCCCGTCGGGTACCGTCCACACGACGGCGCAGCGCCGCTCCCCCATGGGGAGCACGGCCAGCGGGCCGCTGTCGGTGAAACGCTCGTAGGCCACATGGTCGTGATCGATCTGGGGCGTGATGTTGGTCACCACGGCGGTCTGCCCGTACTCCCAGCTGCGGGTGGTGATGCCCAGTTGGGAACGCACCGCCGATTGGGCGCCATCGGCGGCGACCACCAGCCGCGCGCCGACGGCGCGGCTGCCGTCCTCGGTGGTGAGCCGCACGGTGGCCCGCTCGCCGCCGATCTGTACCGACTCCACCCGCGCCGGGCAGATCAGGTCCACGCCGGGCAGCTCGCGCAGGCGCGCGCCGATACCGGCACCCAGCACCCGCGCCGGCGCCACATAACCGAGGGCTTCCACCCGTTGCTCGCCGCGGTCGATATGGGCGAACCCGAACCGCCCCCGGTCGGAAACGTGGATGCGATGAATGGCCGTGAGTCCGTCGCGCAGCTGCGGCCACAGGCCCATGCCCTCGAAGATGCGCCGGGTGCCGGCGGCCAGGGCAATGGCCCGCTCGTCGTAGCTCGGCTGGGCGGGCGCGTCGAAGGTGACCGCCTCCGCGACGGCGATGCGCAGGGGTTGGTCGCTCAGGGCGCAGGCCAGACTGGCACCGACCATGCCGCCACCGACGATGAGCAGGTCGTATTCGCTCATCACGGGCCTGTCCGGGCGCCGCGCGCCCGCGGTGCTGAAACCATCGTCATGGAACGGCGTTCACGCAGCATGTGAGTCGGCCATCAGTGCCTCGATCTCGTCCACGGTCTTGGGCGCGGCCGCCGTGAGCACTTCGCAGCCGTCCTTGGTGACCAGCACGTCGTCTTCGATGCGGATGCCGATGTCCCACCACTTGCGTGCCACGCCTTTGCTGGCGGCGGGCACGTACAGGCCGGGCTCGACGGTCAGCACCATGCCCGGCTCCAGCACCCGCCATGCGCCGCCCACCTTGTAGTCGCCCACATCGTGCACGTCCATGCCCAGCCAATGACCGGTGCGATGCATGTAGAACCGACGATAGGTTTCGTCCTTGATCAGTTTGTCGGGTTTGCCCTTCAGCAGGCCCAGCTCGAGCAGCCCTTCGGTGAGCACCCGCACGGCCGCATCGTGGGGCTGGTTCCAGTGGTTGCCGGGCTGCACCTGCTCGATGGCCGCCAGCTGGGCGGCCAGCACCACTTCATACAACTGCCTCTGGGCCTTGCTGAATCGCCCGTTGACGGGAAAGGTGCGGGTGATGTCGGCGGCATAGCAGTCGTACTCGGCG
>DATFML010000502.1:0-2149 GCA_035266965.1 Gammaproteobacteria bacterium | reverse complement strand
TCACCGCGAACGCCACGTCCACGATGTCGTCGGGCACCACGTAGCGCCCGGTGTTCGCCTCGTCCTCGTCCCAGAACAGGTTCACGTCCACGAATCCTCCGAATCTAGCGGCCGGCGCTGGAGAACGCCGCCTCCAGGCGGTCCTCCCAGTCCGGCGGGGTGTCGGCAAAGGGCGGTTTGACATCCATGCGGAAATACAGCGCCCCGCCGCGGGCTTCCTCACGTACGGCGCCGAGCAACGCCTCGAAGGAGTTCAACTCGTGGTGCTGCAGCAGAATCTCACTTAGCCAAAGCATGATCTACTCCCCGGTCGCGGTGCTCCGCCACCCGGTGTCGGCAACGCGGTCGAAATAGCGGGCACGGAACAGCAGTCTGCGCTGCTCCGCCGCGTCACCATCCGCGAAGCCGGTACGGTTGTGGAGCACGTTGTTGGAGATCACCCCCTGCCCCGGCCGCAGTCGGTGGCGTATGCGATACGGGGTGTCGGCATCGAGCAGCTCGCCGATCAGCGCGACCGCCTCGCGGGTGCGCTGATCGTCCTTCCAAACGATGTTCCGGGTACGGGCGGTGTAGCGCATGTGCAGGCCACCGGTCGCCGGATCCACTGAAAACACCGGCCCGGCCTGCGCCGGACGGATCTGCACGCCATGCTCGACATTGGCCGGGATGGTCATGGCATCGGCTTCCATCAGCGCCGCCACGTAGTCCGGATTCCTGTCGCGCAGGAGAATATACAGGATCTCGTGATCGAAGAACGCATTCTCGCCGCCGCTCCGGGAGGCGCGGACGCAGTGCATGAGGATCGCCCGCACGGTCTGGTCGGGGCTGTTGTAGTAGCCGTCCGTGTGCCAGTTCAGCGGTTTGTTCGAGTAGGGAATGTACCCGGCATGACGGCCGCCTTCCATGGTTTGCAGAGCGCTGATGCCGTCTCCGTCCGCACACAGGTTCGAATCCAGGCTGTGCAGGCCGAGCCTCGCGCCCAGAGCACGGATGGTTTCCCTGTCGACAGGCGCCGACCCCAGGTCGTAGAACACCAGATTGGTCTTTCGACACTGGGCGGCGATGGCGGCGATGGCGGCGATGGCCTCGATATCCCCGGACGACACGGCACCATGCGCAGCCACGGACACCGTGAGTTGCTCGCTGTCAGTCGGATACTGGGCGAGTTTCCACTCCCGCCAGCGACCGTAGGTCTCGTCGTCAGCCAGATCGAACGGGCTCGTACCGCTGGCACGTCCCCGCGCTGTACCGACTTGCACCGCCATTACCATATATACTGTTCCCGCTGAATCGGGGGGCACCCCATGGTCTGAACGCCGGGGCTACGCCCGCTGTGCCGCGATCCGCAGCTGTCAAGGAATCGGCGCATTGCCGGCCACGACCCCGGCAGCTCCGCGGCGAATCCATACCGCCCTAAGCGTGGCGCCAATTATCGACCGGAACCGCCCGGCGGTCGGATATCCCATTTGGGGTAGCCCCCACCCCCCAAAACACCCCATAGGTAGGGTATGCCCTCACCAGCCCGCCGCTTAGACTGCTACGCACTCAGGCGGGGCGCCCAGAACCATTTTGAGGCGCGAGGCAAGACAGGATTTCCGTTTCACCGTTGCAACGATAACAATTCAGGGTCCCCGACCCGGCCCCTGAACTAACGATCTGAAACCCGGCGGCTGGCTGGCGGTACCAACCGCACTCACCGGCACCTCGAAAAGGAAAGGAGACGGCCATGGCAAAGAAGATCCATGAGACTCCAATGCTCGATGTCCTCGAAGACGGCCCCTGGCCCAGCTTCATCTCGGGCATCAAGCGGTTGCGCGACCAGCACCCTGATGATCGTATCCAGGGCATGGCCAACGACCTGCTCGGGCAGCTGGAACACTCCTATGAGACCCGCAAGGGCTACTGGAAGGGCGGCACGGTCAGCGTATTCGGCTATGGCGGCGGCATCATTCCGCGCTTCTCGGAAGTCGGCAGCGCGTTCCAGGAATCCAAGGAGTTCCACACCCTGCGTGTACAGCCGCCCGCCGGCAACTTCTACACCACCGACATGCTGCGCCAGCTGGCCGACAGCTGGGAGAAGTGGGGTTCGGGCCTGGTGACCTTCCACGGCCAGACCGGCAACATCATGTTCATCGGCACCACCACCGAG
>DATFML010000501.1:0-3376 GCA_035266965.1 Gammaproteobacteria bacterium | reverse complement strand
CGCTCGTGGACGGGGGCGTATTGGCCGGTTTCGCCAGCGGCAAACTGGTGGCCCTGAGCGCGAAGAACGGCGACCTGATCTGGGCGACCACGGTTGCCGAGCCCAGTGGCCGCTCGGAGTTGTCCCGTATGGTGGACATCGACAGCAAGCCGGAAGTGGCCAACGGAGTGGTCTATGCGGTCACCTACCAGGGACGGGTGGCCGCCTTCAATCTCAGTAACGGCAACCCGATCTGGGCCCGCAAGATGTCTTCCTATGCCGGTCTGTCCGTGGAGGGCGGGCAGGTCTATGTCACCGATGCCGACAGCGACGTGTGGGCTCTGGACGGGGCCTCCGGGGCGTCGGTCTGGAAGCAGGACAAGTTGCACAACCGTGGGCTGACCGCGCCCACGCCCTTCGGCAAATACCTGGCGGTGGGGGATTTCCAAGGCTATCTGCACCTGCTGTCCAAGGCGGACGGCTCCCTGCAGGCCCGCATCCAACTGGACAGTTCCGGTATACTGGCGGCGCCGGTGGTGGTGGGTAATACCATCTACACCTACGGCGAGGGCGGCACGCTCTCGGCCTGCCAAGTGACGGGGGGTTAGAGCGGCTCGCCAGGTTCGCCGCCCGCAGCGGCGGCGTTGGATCCCGAAAACTCCGTCGCGAGTCCGCCATCTGCAGTCATGCTTCCCGTTATCGCACTGGTCGGACGACCGAATGTCGGCAAGTCCACGCTCTTCAACCGCCTCACCAAATCCCGTGACGCCCTGGTGGCCGATTTTCCGGGACTGACCCGCGACCGCCAGTACGGTGAGGGTCGGCTGGGTGCGCAGCACTATCTGGTGGTGGATACCGGCGGTCTGAGCGCCCAGCCCGACGGGCTGGACGGGCTGATGGCTCGCCAGGCCTGGCAAGCCGTGCAGGAGGCCGATGCCATTCTGTTTCTGGTGGACGCCCGCCAGGGGGTCACCGCCGCCGACGAAGCGGTGGCCCGCGAGCTGCGTCGCACGGGCAAACCCGTATTCCTGGTGGTGAACAAGACCGACGGCCTCGACGCGCCGGTGGCGACCGCCGATTTCTACAGCCTGGGGATGGGGGCTCCCATGGGTATCTCGGCCAGCCAGGGACAGGGCGTCAGTCGTCTGATGGAAGCGGTGCTGGCCGCGCTGCCGGCCCCCGAGCCGTCCCAGCCACCCATGCCCGACCAACAAGCCGGCATCAAGGTCGCCGTGATCGGCCGTCCCAACGTGGGCAAGTCCACCCTGGTGAACCGGTTGCTGGGAGAGGAAAGGGTGCTGGCCTTCGACCAGCCCGGCACCACCCGGGACAGCATCTTCATTCCCTTCGAACGGGATGGGGTGCGCTACACCCTGATCGACACGGCCGGCGTACGGCGCCGGGCGCGGGTCAGCGAGGCGGTGGAGAAGTTCAGCGTCATCAAGACGCTGCAGGCGATTGAAGCGGCCAACGTGGTGGTCCTGGTGCTGGACGCCCGGGAGGGCGTGGCCGAGCAGGATGCCACCCTGGTGGGCCAGGCCATCGAGCAGGGCCGCGCCCTGGTGGTGGCGGTGAACAAGTGGGACGGCCTGGCCCCCGATCAGCGCGATCGGGTGCGGCGCGAACTGGACATCAAGCTGCCCTTCCTGGGTTTTGCCGAGCTGTATTTCACTTCCGCGCTGCACGGCACCGCCGTGGGGACCCTGTTCGACGCGGTGCGGCGCGCCTATGACAGCGCCGTGCGGCGCTTTTCCACCCCGGAACTGACGCGCATTCTGGAAGACGCGGTCAGTGCCCACCAGCCGCCGCTGGTGCACGGCCGGCGGATCAAGCTGCGCTACGCCCACCAGGGCGGACAGAACCCGCCGGTGATCGTGATCCACGGCAACCAGACCGAGCGGGTGCCGGAAGCCTACCGCCGCTACCTCATCAATACCTTCCGCAAGAGCCTGAGGCTGGTGGGCACGCCCCTGCGCCTGGAGTTCAAGACCGGCGCCAACCCCTACAAGGGCCGCAAGAACGTCCTTACCCCTGGACAGCAGCGCCGGCGCAAGCGCCTGCTGCGTCACGTGAAGAAATAGCGCCGCTTCCCGCTCGCCGGCGCCAACCCAAGGGCGTGGGTGTCGGTGCTATTCTTGGTGCATGGACAACGCGCCGGCGACCGACATTTCCCGCCATGTGTGGGAAACCAAATACCGCTACAGCCACGGCGACCAGGCTCTCGACCGAACGGTGGAGGACACCTGGCATCGGGTGGCGCGCGCGTTGGCCGCCGTCGAGCCCCACGACCGTCAGGTCTGGGAGCAGCGCTTCTATTCCATTCTCGAGGACTTTCGCTTTCTGCCCGGCGGCCGCATTCTGGCGGGCGCCGGCACCGACCGGCGGGTGACGTTGTTCAACTGCTTCGTGATGAGCCGTATCGAGGATTCCATGGACGGCATCTTCGATGCCCTCAAGGAGGGTGCGCTCACCATGCAGCAGGGCGGCGGTGTGGGCTATGACTTCTCCACCCTGCGTCCGCGGGGCGAACCGGCCCACAGTGTCGGGACCATCGCCTCGGGCCCGGTGTCCTTCATGGCCATCTGGGATGCCATGTGCGATACCCTGCTGTCCACCGGCGCCCGTCGTGGCGCCATGATGGCCACCCTGCGCTGCGACCATCCGGATATCCTGGAGTTCGTGGACGCCAAGCGCAAGGCCGGTTTTCTGCGCCACTTCAACCTGTCCGTGCAGGCCACCGACCGTTTCATGGAAGCGGTGCGCGATGATCGGGAGTGGCTGCTGGTGTATCCGGAGGCGCGGCTCGATGGTGTGGGCGAGGAACAGGTGGAGCGGCGCTGGCCCGGGTTCGATGGCCCGGTGCCCTGCCGCGTGCTCAGCAAGATGCGCGCGCGGGATCTGTGGGACCGCATCATGCGCGGCACCTACGAGCACGCCGAACCCGGTGTGCTGTTCATCGACCGCATCAACCACCTCAACAATCTCTGGTACCGCGAGCACATCACGGCCACCAATCCGTGCGGCGAGATTCCGCTGCCGCCCTACGGGGCCTGCGATCTCGGCTCCATCAACCTGACCCGCTTCGTGCGGGACCCGTTCACAGAGCGGGCGCAGCTGGACATGGCGGCCATCGGGCATGCGGCCGGCATCGGCGCCCGCCTGCTGGACAATGTCATCGACGCTTCGCTTTTCCCGTTGCCCCAGCAAAAGGAACAGGCCCACGGCACGCGCCGTATCGGTCTTGGCGTCACCGGACTTGCCGATGCGCTCATCATGCTGGGGCTGCGCTACGACTCGGACGAGGCGCGTTCGGTGGCCGCTGAAGCCATGGAGCGCATCTGCCACAGCGCCTATCGTACCTCCATCGGCCTGGCGCGGGAGAAGGGGGCGTTTCCCT
>DATFML010000500.1:0-2882 GCA_035266965.1 Gammaproteobacteria bacterium | reverse complement strand
TTGTCCATGGTGGAGATGCGCCCGCAGGCGATGGTGCAGCCGAAGCAGGCGGCGTTGGTGGTGAGATTGGGCTGGTGGTCGGTGGGACGCGGCTCGTGCATGGCCTCACCGGAGATCTTGCTGGCACCCTCGAACTGCACTTCCTGCATGTTGTGGGTGGGCAGCGCGCCGATTTCGTTGATCACGTTCATCAACACCTGGGTGCCGTACTGGGGCAGACCCTGGCCGGTGACCGCGCTGTCCGCCAGCACCTTCTTGGCCTGCTCGGCCGCCTGCAGGAAGCGCATGGGATCCTTGAGGTTGCCCACACCCTTGGTGCCGCGGCAGGCCACCGCCTTCAGATGCTTGGAGGCCATCACCGTGCCCACACCGGAGCGCCCGGCCGCCCGATGCAGATCGTTGATGACGCCGGCATACAGATTACCCTGCTCGGCGGCACGGCCGACGCAGGAAATACGCAGCAGCGGGTCCTGGTATCTTCTATGCAGCTCCTCGTCGGTATCCCACACCGACTTGCCCCACAGATCGTCTGCGGGCAGCAGCTCCGCCCTTTCGTTTTCGATGTGCAGGTACACCGGCCTGGGCGCACGGCCTTCGAAGATGATCATGTCCCATCCGGCCATCTTCAATTCCGCGCCGATGAAACCGCCGGAATTGGAACAGGCCACCGCGCCGGTCAACGGGCTCTTGGTCACCACCGAGTAACGCCCGCCGGTGGAGGCCATGGTGCCGGTCAGGGGGCCGGTGACCATGATGAGTTTGTTGTCCGGCGACAGGGCGTCGATTTTAGGATCGATTTCCTCGTACAGGTATTTGGTCGCCAGCCCGCGCTGTCCCAGGTACTCCTGGGCCCATTGTTGGTTGAGTGCCTCTGTGCTGATCTCACCGGTGGTGAGGTTCACCCGCAGTACGTTTCCGGTCCAAGCCATGTTCGCGATCCTCCTGCGACGAAATCAGTTTGTGCGCGTGTAGGTGGCGACGTCCTTGGGACGGGGGGCATTGTAGGTCGCCGGCCCCTGGGGGCTCTGCTGGGCCCAGGCACGCATGCGTTCGAACCCGGCGTTGTCCACGTCGACGTAGGTAATCGCGCCGGTGGGACAGGCCTTGGCGCACCAGGGATCGCCGCCGCACAGATCGCATTTCATGACCTTGCCGGTATCGTGATTGTAATTGACCGTGCCGAACGGGCAGGCGATGGTGCATACCTTGCAGCCCACGCAGTCGACATCGCTCACTTCCTTCGCACCGGTAGCGGTGTTCAGGGTAATAGCTTCCACGGGGCAGGCGTGCATGCACCAGGCTTCGTCGCACTGGGTGCAGGTGTAGGGTGCGAAGCGTCCTTCGTGATGGAACGTGAACACTTTGATGCGGGATTTGGAGGGATTGAACACCCCTTCGTTTTCGTAGGAACAGGCCAGCTCGCATTGCTGGCAGCCGGTGCACTTGGCCGGCTCAAGCTGAAGTGCTCGTAGCATGGTGATCGTCTCCTGCCGTCGTGATGGCATCCCTGGAAAAATACGCAGACAGCGTGCGGCAACTCGACCGGCGAATGCGGCCTTGGCGTGTCGCAAGGATTATCGTCCCTGCCTGTCTCCCGCGTCTAGGCTTTGATTATAGGCTGGAAAACAGCCATTTCTATGCCCTTTTGCCCGATCCTCACGCACCAGCCACGAAACGCAGTGCTGGCCGGAAAATAACGGAAAAAATGGACCTCCCAGGGCAAACCCGGGAAAGGAAAACGTCAAGCCAAAAAAGGGGTCGGTGACAAATGATTCTCATTTGTCACCGACCCCTTTTTTTGGGCGGCGTGCTTGTCGTCAATGGCGGGGACAGTTGCGAGAAGAGAGAAAACAACGAACTTCGCGGATGCAACGCTCGAACTGGCAGTTACGACCAGCGGTACGCCGACGGGAACGCGGGCATCGTTGAGGGCGCGGATGTAAATGATTCTCAGTTGTCACCGACCCCTTTTTGGGAGGCGGTGCAGAGGCGTTGGTCGTCGCAGCCGCCGCAGCCGGGCGCGACGCCGCGGGACTCGATGAGGGCGGGCACCTGCTCGGCCGGGACCGGGCGGCTGTAGTGGAAGCCCTGGGCGAAGTCGCAGCCGCGGGCGCGCAGCTGCTCGGCCTGCGCGGCGGTTTCCACGCCCTCGGCCACCACGTTGAGGTCCAGGGTGTGGGCCACCGCGATAATCGCCTCGACGATGGCGGTGTCGTTGGGATCGGTCGTCACATCCCGGACGAAGGCGCGGTCGATCTTCAAGGTGGCGATGGCAAGGCGCTTGAGATAGGCCAGCGAGGAGTGCCCCTTGCCGAAGTCGTCGATGGCCACCGGCACACCCATTTCCCGCAGGCGGCCGAGCTGGCGGTTCATGGCATCGTCGTCCTTCACCAGCACATGTTCGGTGATCTCCAGCCCGATACACTGACCCTGCAGCGCATTGGCCTGCAGCAGCGCCTGAATCTCATCGCTGAGATCCCCGGCGCTGAACTGGCGCGGAGAGAGATTGACCATCACCCGCAGGGCGGGAACGCCGGCGTCGCGCCATGCCCGGCTCTGCTCGCAGGCCGAACGCAGCACATAGTGGCCGATGTCCAGACAAAGCCCCGTCTCCTCGGCCAGGGGAATGAATTCGCCCGGCGCCAGCAGCCCGCGCTCGGGGTGCTGCCAGCGCACCAGCGCCTCAAAGCCGGCGATGCGCCCGCTGGCCAGCTCCACGATGGGCTGGTAATGCAGACACAGCTCACTGCGCTCCAGCGCACGGCGCAGGGCCATCTCCAGAGCCAGGTGCTCGTGCGCCCTTTCCCCCATGTCGCGGGAGAAGAACTGATCGCCGCCACGACCCTGTTCCTTGGCCTGGTACATGGCCGCGTCGGCGTGCT
>DATFML010000499.1:0-3779 GCA_035266965.1 Gammaproteobacteria bacterium | reverse complement strand
CGAACTGTGCGGCCAGCGCCATCTGGGGCTTGCGGGAGCGGCCACTGAAGTCATGGAGCCGCTCGCGGTCCACCCAGCCCTCGCGCTCGGGCAGGGTGGGAGGCAGGTTGCGGGCACACAGGGGACGCAGCAGGCGGTCATCGGCCCCCGATTCGCGGGCCACCACCGGCATGGTTTCCCGGCGCTGGGACTTGGGCCGCTGGCCGATCACTTCCCCGGTGATGATGAAATCGAAGCCGTTGGCCTGGGTCCATTCCAATGCCTTGTGCACCATGAAGATTTTGCAGTCCAGGCAGGGATTGAGGTGAGCCCCGTAGCCGTGCTTGGGATTGATCACCACGTCCTTGTACTCTTCTATCACGTCCACGATATGCAGCTTGATGCCCAACTGCTCCGCCACCCACAGGGCGTTGTTGCGCTTGACCCGGTCACGGTCCTTCTTACGGATGGCGTGGGTGTGGCCTTCGACGCAGAAGCCGGTGAAGAAATTGATGCCCTCCACCTGCACGCCCTGGTCCATGACCACGCGCGCCGCGAGCATGGAGTCCAGACCGCCGGAAATCAGGGCCACGGCCTTGCGTTGCTCTGTCATACCACCTTTACCTGGAGATCGCTGAGACAATGCCCGAGCGGGCCAATCAGGATAGTGTAACCGAACTGGTTGGGCGGGGGCAGCGCACACCGGCGTGCCGCCGCACAGAGGGCACGCCGGGGAAGCTCTTTGCGGGTCGATCAGGCGAATGGTCGCCGTACCCGAAGGGCGTGGAAGCGCAGTCTAAAGGAGTCAATGAGCTTCCGAGCCCCTGTGCAGCACCGTGGGGGCCGCTTCAGGGGCCGCTGCGGAGCTTGGCTAGTGGGGCCGGCGGCTGCCCACAGGGGCGGGAGTGGCGTCGGTGACGTCCTCCAACGCGCGGCGGGCGCCGCGGCTGCCGGTATCCTGCCAGAGCTCGGCGGCGGTGAGCGGATCGAGGGCGCTGTGGCCGTCCAGGGCGCGCATGGCGTGCAGCACTTCCATGAGGGTCACGAACATGTCGGCCAGCTGCTCGTAGATCTGCGCACCACCATGGTGCACCAGATGCGCCAGTTGGTGGTAGGAGCTGCGTCCCAGGCCCACGAAATAGCTCAGCCGCACGGCCCGGCGTTCGGCGCGGGCAGGGTACAGGCCGGAATAGAGCAGGCAGTGGTCGCCCACGTCCCGGAGCTGCTCCTGCTGCATCCGACCACGGGCAGCCATGCTCTTCAGGTAGTCCAATGCCATGACCCGGGCGGCCATGTCGGGGCGGGTGACGAAACGCATCAACAGGAAGACGAGATAGCTTTCCATGGCTTCGTCGAGCTTGCAGTCCCGGGCTTGCTCGGCTTCATTGACCAACGCGTACCACTGGGCGGTGGGTGTGGGTTCCAGGACGAGCTGCTTCATAAAGAGCCACCTCCATTTCCTATATAGCATGTCGGCGGTTGCCGTTCGTCCCTTGAGCTGCATGAGCCGGGCCAGCGCGGGAACCGGCCGCCGGGGCGGCTTACGTCCATTGCGAGGACAGGCTATACTTGCCGACTTGTTTGATCCACAAAGCAAATCACTTCATGTCCGCCGATTCCCCAGACAGCGCCTCCGCCCCGGGAGACGCAGGCACCTTTCAGGGTCTGATCCTTGCACTTCAGCAGTACTGGGCCGAACAGGGCTGCGTGCTGCTGCAGCCCTACGACATGGAAGTGGGCGCAGGCACCTTTCATCCTGCGACCTTCCTGCGTTCCATCGGGCCCGAGCCCTGGAGCGCGGCCTATGTGCAGCCGTCGCGGCGCCCCACCGACGGACGCTACGGCGAGAACCCGAACCGGCTGCAGCACTACTATCAGTTCCAGGTGATGCTCAAACCCTCGCCGCTGGAAATTCAGGACCTGTACCTGGGCTCGCTGCAGCGGCTGGGGCTGGACCCGCTGGTGCACGACATCCGCTTCGTGGAAGACAACTGGGAGTCGCCCACCCTGGGCGCCTGGGGTCTGGGATGGGAAGTGTGGCTGAACGGCATGGAGGTGACCCAGTTCACCTATTTCCAGCAGGTGGGCGGCCTGGACTGCCGGCCCGTGACCGGCGAGATCACCTACGGACTGGAACGCATCGCCATGTACCTGCAGGGGGTGGAGAGCGTGTTCGATCTGGTGTGGACCGACGGCCCCATGGGCAAGGTCACCTACGCGGACGTGTTTCACCAGAACGAAGTGGAGATGTCCGCCTACAACTTCGAGCACGCCAATACCGCAGCGCTGTTCCAGTGGTTCGATACCTGCGAAAGCGAGAGCGGCAAACTCATCGAAGCGGGCTTGCCGCTGCCGGCCTATGAAATGGTCCTGAAGGCCTCCCATACATTCAACCTGCTGGATGCCCGCCACGCCATTTCGGTGACCGAACGCCAGCGCTTCATTCTTCGGGTGCGGGCGCTGGCCCGTGCGGTGGCGCAGGCATATTACGAGCGGCGTGAGTCCCTGGGCTTTCCCATGCTGACCGGAGGCAAAGGGGCATGAGCGCCAGACGCGATCTGCTGGTGGAGATCGGTACCGAGGAGCTGCCCCCGAAAGCCCTGCGCCGGCTCTCGCTGGCGTTTTCCGAGGGCGTGCGCAAGGGGCTGGACCAGGCCGGGCTGACGCCGGAAGCGGTCACGTCCTACGGAGCGCCCCGCCGCCTGGCGGTGCTGTTGCGCGGTGTTCCCGACGCCCAGGAGGATCGGGAAGTGCTGCGCCGGGGCCCGGCCCTGACCGCCGCCTTCGACGATGAGGGCTGCCCCACCAAGGCCGCCGAGGGATTCGCCCGCTCCTGCGGCATGGAGGTGGAAAAGCTCGAGCGGCTGGAAACCGACAAGGGCGCCTGGCTGGCCCACCGCAGTATTGAGAAGGGGCAGGCCACCGTCGAGCTCGTGCCGCGCATCGTGGCACACGCGCTGGCCCAGCTGCCCATCCCCAAACGCATGCGTTGGGGCAGTCGCGAGGAGGAATTCGTACGGCCGGTGCACTGGGTGGTGCTGCTGTTCGGTGATCAGTGCATCGACGCGCCGGTGCTCGGTGTGGAGGCCGGACGCCATACCCGGGGCCACCGTTTTCACCATCCCGAACCCATCTACCTGGCCGAACCGGCCGCCTACGGCCCGGTGCTGGAAACCGAGGGCCATGTGGTAGCGGACATGGATGCGCGCCGGGAGGCGGTGCGGGCACAGGTGCTGGAAACGGCACGGGCCGTCGGTGGACAGGCGCTCATCGACGAGGCACTGCTGGAGGAAGTGACCGCTCTGGTGGAGTGGCCGGTGAGCCTGCACGGCAGCTTCGACACCCGTTTTCTGGAGGTGCCGGCCGAAGCGCTCATCTCCAGCATGCAGGACCACCAGAAGTACTTTCCGGTGGTGGACGCCAACGACAGACTGATGCCCCATTTCGTGGCGGTCGCCAACCTGGAAAGTCGCGATCCGGAGCAGGTACGGGCCGGCAACGAGCGGGTCATCCGACCGCGGCTGGCCGATGCCGCGTTCTTCTGGAATCAGGACCGCAAGCAGCCGTTGGCCGACCGCATGGAACAGCTTGCGACGGTGGTCTTCCAGGAACGCCTGGGCAGTCTGGCGGACAAGCAACAGCGGGTGGCGGCACTTGCCGAGCGCATCGCCACGGATCTCGACAGCGACGCGCAACTGGCGCGCCGGGCGGCCGCGTTGGGCAAATGCGATCTGCTGACCCAGATGGTCGGCGAGTTTCCGGAGCTTCAGGGTGTGATGGGCCGCTACTATGCCCAGCAT
>DATFML010000498.1:0-7056 GCA_035266965.1 Gammaproteobacteria bacterium | reverse complement strand
CCGAAGGGCCGGGCCCCATTTTCCGTCCTGCGGCGTTGTCGCTCGCTCATGTAGCCGGGCTACACCGCACTCGCTCCGCCTTGCAGGACGAAAAATGGGGCGCCGGCAGCGGCGACCCCTATAGTGTTAACAGGCCCTAGGACGGTTGCCTCTTTGCCCGGATCCAACCGCGTAGGAGCGAGGCTCGGGGCCCGCAGCAACTACGGCCGAACGAGCCAGGAACGCCTCTTTATCCGCCATGGGTTGCTTCCGTGCTTTCCGTGTCTTCCGTGGCGCTTTTTAGCCTTTGGAACAGGTATTTGGCAGAAAACTGCGGGGTCGCCGCCGACGGATGTCAAAGCGCCGGCGGTTGCGGTAAGCTTAACCGGCAGCAGACGTGCCCGAAACCCGGTCGGGCGCCTGCCGCCCAGGCAGAGGCACAGGCTCAGGAAACTATCTTATGGTGCAGCAGTCCACCGGCACCACGCCCACGTTTCACACCCCACCGCCACCCAATCTCTCCCGACTTGGGCGCCTGGCGATCTGGATGCGCCGACACAGTCCGACCCGACTGCCCATCGTCTATCAACTGTCGCTGATGATCACCATGCTGATTGTGGTGTGCATGGGCCTGCTGGGCACCGTCGTGCTGTACCATCAGAGCCATATCCTGCGGCGGCAGATGGACGACATGGGTCATTCCCTGGCGGCCCAGGTGGCACGCTCGGCCGCCGAACCGCTGCTGGCCGGCGACCATCTGGCGCTGGAAGTGCTGGCCACCAACCTGGTATCCGGCAAGACCGTGCTGGGCACGGCCATCATGTCGATCAAGGGCAAGGTGGTGGTACGCGCCGGGATCACGCCCTTCCAGGCCGATGGTCCCCTGTCCGGAACCCCCCAACAGCGCCGCCAGCACATTATGGAAGACCTGAACTGGACAGCCACGCCGCCGGACAGCAAGCACCCCGTGCCGGTGGCTTCCTTTGCGGCACCTATCCGCTTCCAGCATGTGGTCGCCGGCTACGCCCTGGTCACCTTCAATCGCTCCACCATGGACGAATTCCGCCGCGACACCATACGCACCATCGTGGCCGCCACCTGCATCATGATCCTGCTGGGCATGGTGCTTTCCTACCTGCTCAGCCGCCAGCTGTCCCGTCCCATCCACGATCTGATCGATGCCAACCGGGCATTCGACGAAGGCCACTACCACTTTCGTTTCCCGGACCGGCGCCATGACGAGATCGGCCAGCTCATGGGCGCCTACAACCGCCTGGCCGACAGCATGCTGCAGAAGGAACAGGTGGAAGCGGCCCTGTCCCGATATCTCTCCCCGGGCGTGGCCCGTGCCGTCATGGATAACCTGGATTCGGTGCAGTTGGGCGGCCAGCGCGTGGAGGCCTCGGTGCTGTTCGCGGACATCGTGGGCTTTACCAGCATGTCCGAGCAGATGAACCCCGAGAAGGTCGCGACCCTGCTCAACCACTACTTCACCTACATCGCCGCCGCCTGCGGCTGCAACGGCGGCATGGTGGACAAGTACATCGGCGACGAAGCCATGCTGGTGTTCGGCGTTCCCGAGCACGATGAGGACCACGTCTTCCACGCCATCACCTGCGGGTTGACCATACAGCGGCTGGTGGAACACGAAAACCGCCTGCGTCAGCAGCAGGGAGAGCTCCCCGTGCAGTTCCGCTTCGGCATCAACAGCGGCACCATGCTGGCGGGCAACATGGGAGCACGGGACCGCATGGAATACACGGTGGTGGGTGATTCGGTGAATCTGGCTTCCAGGCTGTGCTCGGTCGCCGATGCCGGACAGATCGTGATCAGCGAACAGCTCTATCGCCAGCCCGAGATACACGACCGCGTCGTAGCCAGGCGGTTCGAGGCCATCCGCCTGCGGGGAATCGAACATCCGGTGACCACCTACCGGGTGGAAAGCCTTGCCGGGGAGCATCAGGAAGCCGTTCTGCACCAGGTAGCCGCCATCCTCGGAGGCAGTGCTTCGTGAACAGCGCCGGGATGCGTTCGGTGGCGGCGGCCGCACTGCTGGTCGCGGCGAGCGGCTGCGCCAACCTGCAGCAACTGCGCCCTCCGGGCGGCAATGTGTCCGAACTGGTGAACGAGCACCAGTACGCCCGGGCGCTGCAGATTCTGGATCGCGTGCAGCCGTCCGACCCCGGCTACGCCGACGCCCGGGCAAAGCGCGAGTCCATCGAGGCAAAGATGCACCAGTACGAGGACCGGCAGATCGAGCAGGCCCGCCGCCAGCGTGCCCGCGGAATGCTGGCGGATGCACTGGCCACGGTGAACGACGCGCGGGCCAAGCTGCCCCCCAGCTCCAGGCTCAAGGTCCTGCATGCGCAGCTCGCCGAGCAGCGCGATCACCGGCTCCATGAGCTCGACCGCAGCATGACCCTGGCACACGCCGATTACCTGTTGGCCCAGCGGCGGATCTACAAGGCGAGTACCCGCCTGCAGACACCCAGCTATGCCGCTCGCTGGCGAGCCGACCGCATCAAGGACGATTTGAAGTCATTGTATAAACCCGCGCTGAAGTGCGGGCGCGAAGCGTTGAAGCAGGGCGACATGAAGCTGGCCGACCGCTGTCTGCGAACGGCCCGACGCATTCACGATACCCCGGAGGTGCGCGAGGCGTTGGCAAAGTGGCAGCAGGCGCAGGAACGGGCCCGCTCCGAGGCCCGGGCGCGGCTGGAACACGAGCGGCAGGCCAGTCAGCGCGCCGTGCTGAAGCGCCGTCAGCAAACCTACGAAGACAAGCTCAATGCCGCTTTGGAGCATGGCGATCTGCAGGGAGCTCGCGCGGCCCTGGATCAGCTGCGCAAATTGAAGGGAAACACGAAGGAAGTCACCCTGCTGGCGGCCGCCGTGGATCGGGCCATTGCCGCCAAGGTCCAGGAACTGCTCGGCACGGGCGCGCAGCTGTATCGCAAGGGCAAGATCGCCGCCGCCCGCGATACCTGGAAAGCGGCGCTGGCACTGGATCCGGACAACGCCGACGCCAAGGCCCGGGTCAAGCGCGCCGAAAGGGTGCTCAAGCAACTGCAGCGTCTGAAAGCCGGCGAAAAGAAACTGCCTGCCGGCTCGCCGGCCTCGTCACCTGCTCCGGCACCCGCGCCGGCCAAATAGGCGCCGGTTCAACGGCCTTCCACCGCCAGACCCGCCACCTTCTGGAATCCGCGCGGCAGCCGGCTGCCCCGCCTGCCGCGCTCGCCGAGATACTCGTCCAGCTCCCCGCCCTTCAGTTTGAGATGGCGCTTGCCGGCATGCACCAGCAGGGTGCCGGAGGGCGGCACACAGGCCAGGTCGAGGACATACTCGTCCCGTGCCGCCACTTTTGCGGCCGGGATAGCCAAGATCTTGTTGCCTTTGCCTTTGGCCAATGCGGGAAGCTCCGCGGCGGGGAACACCAGCAGCCGGCCCGTGTTGCTGAGTGCCGCGATTCGATCGCTGTCCGGATCACCCATCGGAACCGGTTTCAGAACCCGGGCACCCTTCGGTACGGAAAGCACGACCTTGCCGCCCTTGTTACGGGCGTACAGGTCGCCGAGGCGGACAATGAAGCCGTAACCCGCATCGGTCGCCAGTAAATAGCGCTGATCCGCGTCGCCCGCCAACACGCCCACGAAATGCGCGCCGTCCGGCGGGCTCAAACGCCCGGTCAGGGGCTCGCCCTGACCGCGGGCCGACGGCAGACTGTGGGCAGGCAGGGCATAAGCCCTGCCGGTGGAATCGATGAACACGGCAAGCTGGTTGCTGCGGCCCCGGGCGGCGCAGCAGAAGCCGTCCCCGGCCTTGTAGCTCAACCCGGCAGGATCGACTTCGTGGCCCTTGGCGGCCCGTACCCAGCCTTTTTCCGAAATCACCACCGTCACCGGCTCGCTGGGCACCAGGGCGGTTTCGTCCAGCGCCTGAGCGGAAGACCTCTCCACAATCGGAGAACGGCGCGCGTCACCGTACTTCTCGGCGTCCTCGGTGATCTCCCTGCGGATGAGGGTCTGCAGCCGCCGTTTGGAACCCAGGATCTTCTCGATACTGTCGCGCTCCCTGGCCAGTTCCTCCTGCTCGCCGCGGATCTTCATCTCTTCCAACCGTGCCAACTGGCGCAAGCGGGTATCCAGGACGTAGTTGGCCTGGGCGTCGCTGAGCGCAAAGCGTTCCATCAGCACGGGCTTGGGCTCGTCTTCGGTGCGGATGATCGCGATCACTTCGTCCAGGTTGAGGAATGCGACCAGCAGACCTTCCAACAGATGGAGACGTTCGAGCACCTTGTTGAGCCGGTGCTCGAGGCGTCGGCGCACGGTCTGGGTGCGGAACTCCAGCCATTCCACCAGCAGACCGCGCAGGTCCTTGACCCGGGGCCTTCCGTCGGTGCCGATCATGTTCAGGTTGATTCGGTAGCTGCGTTCCAGATCCGTGGTAGCGAACAGATGGGACATCAACTGATCCACGTCGATGCGGCTGGAGCGGGGCACGATGACCAGGCGGGTGGGGTTTTCGTGATCCGACTCGTCCCGCAGGTCTTCCACCATGGGCAGCTTCTTTGCCTGCATCTGGGCGGCAATCTGCTCCAACACCTTGGCACCGGAAACCTGGTAAGGCAGGGCGGTGATGACGATGTCGCCGCTCTCGCCTTCATAGCGCGCCCGCATGCGCACGCTCCCCGAGCCCGTCTCATACGCCCGCAGGATTTCCTCCCGGGGCGTGATGATCTCCGCCGCCGTGGGAAAATCCGGGCCCTGGATATGTTCGCAAAGCTCGGCGAGGGTGGCCTTCGGGTCCTCCAGCAGACGCACCAGGGCGCTGGCCACCTCCGTGATGTTGTGGGGCGGGATATCGGTGGCCATACCCACCGCAATGCCCGTCGCCCCGTTCAACAGCACGTTGGGCAAGCGCGCCGGCAACAGGGCCGGCTCCTCCAGAGTGCCGTCGAAGTTGGGTATCCAGTCCACCGTACCCTGGGCGAGCTCGCGCAGCAGCACCTCGGAGAACGGCGCCAGCCGCGACTCGGTATAGCGCATGGCCGCGAACGACTTGGGATCGTCCGGAGAGCCCCAGTTGCCCTGTCCGTCCACCAGTGGATACCGGTACGAGAACGACTGCGCCATAAGGACCATGGCTTCGTAACAGGCGGTGTCGCCGTGGGGATGGAACTTGCCCAGCACATCGCCCACGGTGCGGGCCGACTTCTTGTACTTGGCGGTTGCCGACAGGCCGAGCTCGGACATGGCGTACACGATGCGCCGCTGCACCGGTTTGAGCCCGTCACCGATATGGGGCAGAGCGCGATCCAGAATGACGTACATGGAGTAATCCAGGTACGCCTTCTCGGTAAAGCTCTTCAGGGGCAGGCGTTCCACGCCCTCGTAGTTCAGTTCGTTGGTTGCCATACGGCGTTTCCTACACAGGACTGTTCGTGGCGGGCCGGACACTGGGGCCGGCATCGGTGCCAGGGGATCGGTGTTGTTTCCGCACCCGGGAATCCGCCGAATACGGTACGCCCGGAGCTATTGCCCGGACGGTACAACAGTCGGCTCAGACTTCGGCAAGATTGCCCTTGCTTTCGAGCCAGGCCCGACGGTCGCTGGCCCTCTTCTTGCCCAGCAGCATGTCCAGCAGGCGATGGGTGTCGTCGCCGGCCTCCACCGTCAGTTGCACCAGCCGACGGGTCTCGGGGGCGATGGTGGTCTCACGCAGCTGCATGGGATTCATCTCGCCGAGCCCCTTGAAGCGCTGCACGCTGACCTTGCCTTTGATCTTTTCGGCGGCGATGCGATCCAGAACGCCCTGGCGTTCCGCATCGTCCAGCGCATAAAAGACCGACTTGCCCACGTCGATGCGATACAGGGGCGGCATGGCCACGTACACATGGCCGGCTTCCACCAGTTCCCGGAAGTGGCGCAGGAACAGGGCGCACAGCAAGGTGGCTATGTGGGCCCCGTCCGAATCGGCATCGGCGAGGATGCATACCTTGCCGTAGCGCAGTCGTTTGAGGTCTTCCGAGCCGGGCTCCACGCCGATGGCCAGCGCGATATCGTGCACTTCCTGGGAACCGAGGACCTCGCCCGGCTCCACTTCCCAGGTGTTGAGGATCTTGCCGCGCAGGGGCATGACCGCCTGAAACTCCCGGTCCCGGGCCTGCTTGGCCGAACCGCCCGCTGAATCGCCCTCCACCAGAAACAGCTCGGTGCGGCCCGGATCGCTGGCGGTGCAGTCGGCCAGCTTGCCGGGCAGGGCCGGCCCGCTGGTGACCTTCTTGCGCACCACCTTCTTGCCGGCCCGCAGGCGGTTCTGGGCGTTGTGGATGGCCAACCACGCGATGCGCTCGCCCGCTTCGGTGTGCTGGTTCAGCCACAGGCTGAACGCGTCCTTGACCACCCCGGACACGAACGGAGCGCATTCGCGCGATCCGAGTCGCTCCTTGGTCTGGCCGCTGAACTGCGGATCGCCCAGCTTGACCGACAGGATATAGCTGCAGCGGTCCCAGACGTCCTCCGGCGCCAGGCGCACACCACGGGGCACCAGGTTGCGGAATTCGCAGAACTCACGCACCGCCTCGGTCAGCCCCATGCGCAGGCCGTTGACATGGGTCCCGCCCTGGGCGGTGGGAATCAGATTCACGTAGCTCTCCGCCACCGGCTCGCCGCCCTCGGGGAGCCAGACCACGGCCCATTCGGCCGCTTCCTGGTTGCCTTCGAAGCTGCCGACGAAGGGCTCCTCCGGCAGGCGTTCCAGCCCCTGCAGGGCATCCAGCAGGTAGTCCTGCAAGCCGGCCTCGTACTGCCACTCGGCTTCCTCACCGCTGCCTTCGTCCCGGAAACGCACGCGCAACCCCGGGCACAGCACCGCCTTGGCCCGCAGAACATGCTTGAGACGGGGCACCGAGAAACGGGGAGAGTCGAAATATTTCGGGTCGGGCCAGAAATGAACCGATGTGCCGGTATTGCGCGGCCCCACCTGACCGACCTCCCTCAGTTCGGAGGTTTTTTCACCATTTTCAAAGGTGATCTGATACTGTCGCCCGCCGCGCCGGATGTCCACTGTCAGCCGGGT
>DATFML010000497.1:0-4118 GCA_035266965.1 Gammaproteobacteria bacterium | reverse complement strand
GGGTGGACATACCGGCGAACATGAGCGCCGGCGGGCCGATCGCCACCGAGGCGCTGTACCCGGAGGACCCGGCCAACGTGCACCACAGCTACACCGGCGACAAGGTCAAGCTGCGCAACGTGCACGCCGGGCCCAAAGAGCAGCACATCTTCCATCTGCACAACCACCAGTGGCTGTTCAACGCCAACGACGACAACTCCAACTACCTGGACGCCCAGGGCGTCGGCCCCGGCTCCGGCTACACCTACGAGATCAACTACGGCGGCTCGGGCAACCGCAACAAGACCTCGGGCGACGCCATCTTCCACTGCCACTTCTACCCGCACTTTGCCCAGGGCATGTGGTACCTGTGGCGCAACCACGACGTGCTGGAGACCGGCACGGTGCTGGCGGTCTCGGGTGGCACGGTGGCTGAGCCAAATTACCATGTTGGCCAGTGGGACCTGCAGAGCGGCAAGCCGGCCGCCGGCGCGCGGGCCCTGCCTGACGGCGAGATCATCGCCGGCACGCCGATCCCGGCCGTGGTGCCCCTGCCCGGCAAGCCCCTTCCGCCGGTGCCGGCGACCGTTCGCGTGGTGGCCAAGGATGCCAACGGCGACGGCCTTGCCGACTCCAGCCAGGCGGATGTCGATCGCCTCAGCGCGCTCGGCCCAGACGAGAAACCCGGCACATCTGACGACAAGAACCCCGGCTTTCCGTTCTGGGTTGCCGGTATCGACTGCGGCGGTGATGTAGACGACCTGGAAAGCGGGCTGTCCAGCTGCGAGTCCGGTATCGTCGGCCAGCGGCCGCCAACCCCGCAGCTCGACATGCTGACGGTGGAAGATGCCGAGGATCTGCTAGCTACAGACGAGTTCTACCAAGCCTTTGCTAATGATCCGAAATACGCGACGGCCTTCGTCAACGCCGCCGGCGGATTTGACGGCGGCCTGCCGCGGCACGCTCTCGACGGCTGCAAGGCGGCCGATCCTACCGGTACGGCGGGTAACCCGAATGCCTCCTGCGCAAGCACGGCAGGGACGACTCACGTCTCCAGCGAGACGCGCCTCGACTTTCACAAGGAGGTGCTGAAGGCCAAAGTCGTGCTATTCCCTGAAGCAGGCACGGATCTGGAGAAGGTGGCCATGGGCGCGCACGCGGTGCGCACCGACGCGAATGGCTTCGTTCTCAACGGCGGCCCGCCGGTTCCCGGTGCGCCTTACAACGAGCCCTGCATCGACGACAAAGGTGCGGTGTTCTACAACGGGGTGAACGGTAACTTTTTCGACGGCAATGGCGGCACCGGCAACCTTGGCACGCCCGAGTTCGGCGCCGACAATCCGCGCAAGTACAGGGCGGCCAACATCCAGATCGACGCGGTGTTCAACAAGGTGGGCTACCACTACCCGCAGCAGCGCATCATCGCGCTGTGGGGCGACGTGGTAAACACCATCAACAAAAACAAGGCGCCCGAGCCTTTCGTCATGCGCCTGAACACCTTTGACTGCGCCCAGTACTATCACAGCAACCTGGTGCCCAAGGAGTTCGAGGTGGACGACTACCAGGTCAGGACGCCGACGGACATCATCGGCCAGCACATCCATCTGCCCAAGTGGGACCTGACCACGGCCGACGGTGCCGCCAACGGCTGGAACTACGAGGACGGCACGCTCTCGCCCGGCATGGTGGTCGAGCGCATCCACGCCATCGAGGCCTTTGAGGGCAAGGAACTGTACACAGAGCTGCCCCATCCGGTGCTCGGCGCCGGTGAAGGCAACGAGTGGCTGGGCGCGCGGGTGACCACCCAGCGCTGGTTTACCGACCCGGTGTACAACACCGGCGGGGTCGACCGCGGTCTGGGCATCGTCTTCACCCACGACCACTACGGACCCAGCTCCTTCCAGCAGATCGGGCTCTACGCGACCCTGCTGGTGGAACCGGCCCGCTCGACGTGGGCGCACAACGAGACCGGCGTGGCGCTGGGAACGCGCGACGACGGCGGACCGACCTCCTGGCAGGCGGTCATCGAGCCGGGTACAGGCAGTCCAGCATTCGAGCCGTTCCGCGAGTTCTACTTCGAGTTCAGCGACTTCCAGCACGCCTATGAAGCCGGCGTGTACGTGGGCGCCGGGCCCGACGGGCGGCCGCTGACGAACCACAACGGAGTTGGTGTTAACACTAGCTTCCCGGTGACGCAGAACTCCTTCCGCAACGCCATCAACCCGTCGTACCGCGAGCAGGCCGATCCGCTACTGCCCGACATCGTGCGATTTCCGCCGGTGTGCCCGGACGGCTCACCGCGGCCGTGCCCCGAGGCCATTTCGGCGGACGACCCCGGCATGCTGGTGGTCAACTACCGCAACGAGCCGGTGGGCTTGAGGGTGTTCGATCCCGATAAGGAGGGACCTGACACGCGCTTGGGCTCCCAGGCAGACGGCCTGCCCGGCGACCTGGCTTTCGCGCTGCAGTCGCGTGAAGACC
Source organism: Gammaproteobacteria bacterium (assembly GCA_035266965.1). GTDB lineage: Bacteria > Pseudomonadota > Gammaproteobacteria > DATFLG01 > DATFLG01 > DATFML01. Next base: position 1,658 of record DATFML010000497.1, on the reverse strand, counting down.
GCGCCATCGCGCAGCTGAACGTGCAGCCCGGGGCCGGAGACATTGCGAGTCCGGCCATCCCGATCTTCAATGATCCGTCCGACACTAATTCGGACACGACCTACCCGCCGCCGATCAATGTCGGAGGCGTGGAAGCGGGTGACCCGTTCACGCCCATGCTGCGGGCCTATGCCGGCGACCTGGTGAAGATCAAAATCCAGGCCGGCGCCACCGAGCACGAGCACAGCACCACCATCCACGGTGTCAAGTGGCTCCAGGGCGGCTCCGGACACGGCCAGGCGCCCAACTCGGGCTGGAGAAACGCCCAGAACAGCGGCATCTCCGAGCAGTTCACCTTCAGAACGCCGGTCACCCCCCTGGCTACCGCGATCCAGCCTCAGCAAATAGACTACGCTTACATGGTGGACGCCAGCCAGGACGGCTTGTGGAGCGGTATGTGGGGCCTGATGCGGAATTACAGTCAGACGCAGGGCGATCTGCCGGAGCTTGACGGCAATCCGATGCCCATGAATGTGGGCGGTGACGTGTTCCCCAATTCAGGCACATCGCCGATTCGCTCGTACGACCTGACGGCCGTGCTGGCCAACGACGTGCTTGGAAATTCTGTCGGGGCAACGATCCCGCCAAACACTGCGCCGGCAGCGGACAACGTCGGCGGGCCGCTCGATCCTAACGGCGGCACGCTGGTGTACAACCCGCGGAATTCGGGAACTGCCCAGTTCAACGGGCCCCTGCACGACCCGACGGCCATTCTCTACGTGCACAGCGACGACCTGGTGGCGGTTGATCCCACCGATCCACGCTGCCTTAAAGCAGACGGCGTAACGGTGGATCCCAAGCTGCCGACCTGTCCGGTCGAGCTGGCTGCCGGTGTGCCGGTGGAGCCGATCGTGCTGCGCGCGGCAGCCGGCGAGAGTTTAAGGGTCCGCCTGCGCAACAAGCTGCTCGAACAGGCGGTTACGGGAGTCGGTGCGGAAATCGTTGCCGGCCACCCGGTTGGCGATCCGGTTTTCAGCTGCACTCCAACAGAAACGGAGGTTCCCGGAGAATTTGAATGCGATCTTTCAACCCTCGCGCCGCTTTTCACGCTTGAAAACGCGCAGGACAAGCTCGCCAAGGGTCTGTGGCTGGTAAATGCAACAGGTGACAAATTAGAATTGGATCCGGCCGGCGGCATCGTCTTCGACCAGATGCCCGACCTGGCCGGCTACAACACCCTGCTGCAGATGGTGATCCGCGACCGTGACATAACTATGCAGGGTCAAAAAAGCGTGACCACCTTCAACAACAACCTGATCCGGCCCTCGTACTACGTGGGTCTGCACCCGCAGCTGGTGGCCTACGACGTTACCCGCAACGACGGTACCGTTATGGGCATAAACCCGGTAAAGACCCAGGGCATCGTTGCGCCGGGACAGAACCACCTGTATGAGTGGTATGCCGGCCACCTGGACACTGTGCCGGGGCGCGGACGCGGAAACAACGTCAACCTCGTGCACACGCCGGTTGAGTTCGGCGGGTCCAACCTGATCCCTGCCGACAAGATCAAGCAGGGCCAGAAGGGCGCTGTGGGCGCGCTGATCATCGAACCGGAAGGTTATGCCTGGACCGAAGACGCAACCATGCGCGCGGCGGCCGATGTCGGACCGGACGCGAAA
>DATFML010000496.1:0-3442 GCA_035266965.1 Gammaproteobacteria bacterium | reverse complement strand
ATTCACCCGGGCATGACGGCCGAGGTCACCACCGACAGCTTTCCGGGCACCCGCTACCGGGGCTGGATCGGTTACATCTCCCCCACCGCCGAGTTCACGCCCAAATCGGTGGAAACCACCCAGGTGCGGACCCATCTCGTGTATCAGGTGCGGGTGTTCGTGTGCAATCCCCGCGACCAGCTGCGCCTCGGCATGCCGGCCACGGTCACCGTGAAGCTCCCGACGGCAGGCTCCTCCAGCGCCGCGGGCCCGGGACCGAAGGCCTGCAACGGCGACTGATGGCCGCCGCGCTCCAGCCCCAGCCGGCCGGCGCTGCGCCCGGCTCCGACGACGACATTGCCCTGCGCTTCGAGGGGGTCAGCAAAACCTTCCTGGCCGGCAAACGCACCATCCGCGCCCTGCGGGGCGTCACGGTGGCCGCCCGCCACGGCCAGGTGACCGGACTCATCGGTCCCGACGCGGCGGGCAAGACCACGCTGATGCGCCTGGCGGCCGGCCTGCTGCTGCCGGATGAAGGCCGTATCACGGCCCTGGGCCTGGATGCCACGCGGGACGCCCTGACCGTGCAGGCGCGCCTTGGCTACATGCCCCAGCGCTTCGGCCTGTACGAGGACCTCACCGTGCAGGAAAACCTGAACCTGTATGCCGACCTGCAGGGCGTGCCCAAAGGGGCCCGCAAAGCGCGCTACGACGAGTTGATGGGGATGACCGGCCTGGGTCCCTTCACCGCCCGTCTGGCCGGCCGCCTGTCCGGGGGCATGAAACAGAAGCTGGGCCTGGCCTGCACGCTGGTGCGTCCGCCCCGCCTGCTGCTGCTGGACGAACCGACGGTGGGCGTGGACCCGGTTTCCCGCCGCGAGCTCTGGTCCATCGTCTATCGCCTCGTGGAGGACGAGGGTATGACGGTGGTGCTGAGCACCGCCTACCTGGACGAGGCCGAGCGCTGCCACGCGGTATTGATGCTCCATGACGGCGAGCTGCTGGGCCAGGGTGCGCCGGGCGAGTTCAGCGATAAGCTGCAGGGGCGCACCTATATGGTGACTGCGCAGGCCTTGAGCAAACGCGACCTCCAGCAGCGGGTGTCGCGGAACTCGGATGTGACCGACGCCGTCATCCAGGGCGAAGCGGTACGCATCGTGACCACCGACGGCGCTGCACCGACCGCCGACACCCTGCTGCCCGGCGTCCGGGGCGCGACCGTAGAGCCGGTGGCACCACGGTTCGAAGACAGCTTCGTCACCCTGCTCGGCGCCCGCCAGCGCGAGGCCGACGGTGAGGAGGGACAGTTCACCGTCACCGAACATGACGCGGGTGGCGGCAACAACGGCGGGCCGGTCATCGAGGTCCACCGCCTCAGCCGCCGCTTCGGGGATTTCTATGCCGTCAAGGGCGTGGACTTCTCCGTCAACCGGGGCGAGATCTTCGGGCTGCTGGGGGCCAACGGCGCGGGCAAGTCCACCACCTTCCGGATGCTGTGCGGGCTGCTGCCCGCCAGCGAAGGCAATCTCACCGTGGCCGGCGTCGACCTGCGCAAGGCCCGGGCGGCCGCCCGTGGACGCATCGGCTACATGTCCCAGAAGTTTTCCCTGTACGGCAACCTCAGCGTGCGCCAGAACCTGGAATTCTTCAGCCGCACCTACGGGCTCGCCCGTGACCGGCGCGCCACGCGCATCGCCTGGGCGCTGGAGCAGTTCGAGCTGCAGCCGCTGGCCGATGCCATCAGCGCCAATCTCTCCCTGGGCTACAAGCAGCGCCTGGCGATGGCCTGCGCGCTGATGCACGAGCCCGACATCCTGTTTCTGGACGAGCCGACCTCCGGCGTGGACCCGTTGGCGCGCCGCGAGTTCTGGCACCGCATCAATGCCCTCGCCCAGGCCAACGTGACGGTGCTGGTCACCACCCATTTCATGGAGGAAGCCGAGTACTGCGACCGGGTGACCATCATGTCCGCCGGCGAGATCCTTGCCCTCGGCACCCCGGCCGATATCAAGGCCGGCGCCCGCACCGCCGAGCAGCCGGACCCCACCATGGAAGACGCCTTCATCCACCTGATCGAAGCCCCGGCCGCCGGTCATGGCTGAGCAACCCCACACGCCGACGGCTGTCGAAGCCCGCGGCGGCGGCGCCCAGCGTCTGCGCGGGCTGGTGCGCAAGGAGTTCCTGCAGATCCTGCGCGATCCCAGCAGCATCGCCATCGCCTTCGTGATGCCGGTGGTTCTGCTGCTGCTGTTCGGCTACGGGGTTTCCCTGGACGCCGAACATGTGCCCATCGCCATCGTGGTGGATCATGCCACCGCCGAGACGGCCGACTTCGTGGGCGCCTTCGACCACTCACGGTATTTCTCGCCCGTGCGCCTGCCCGACATGCATGTCGCCCAGCGGGCGCTGCTGGCGGGCGAGGTGGACGGCATCGTCCGTATCCGTTCCGACTTCGGACGCCGGCTGCGCACCGCCGGCGGCGCCCCGGTGCAGGTGCTCGTCAACGGCGTGGACGCCAACAACGGACGCATCGTCTCGGGCTACGTGGAAGGCGTCTGGAGCCAGTGGCTGCAGCATCAGGCCCAGGCCCGCGGTCAGCCCCTGGCCCAGCCCGTACAAGTGCAGCAACGGGTCTGGTTCAACAGCCAGCTGCGCAGCCGCAACTTCCTGGTGCCGGGGCTGATCGCGGTGATCATGACCCTGATCGGCGCCCTGCTCACCGCTCTGGTGGTGGCCCGCGAATGGGAGCGGGGCACCATGGAAGCCCTGATGGTCACACCGGTGGCGGTGCGCGAGATCCTGCTGGGCAAGGTGATTCCCTATTTCCTGCTGGGCACCGGCGGCATGCTCATGTCGGTGGCCATGGCCGTATGGCTGTTCCACGTGCCCCTGCGCGGCTCGTTCTGGCTGCTGTTCGCCTGCGCGTCCCTGTTCCTGCTGGTGGCCCTGGGCATGGGCATGGTGATCTCCACCGCCGCCAAGAACCAGTTCGTGGCCGGCCAGGTGGCCATCATCGTCACCTTTCTGCCGGCCTTTATCCTTTCCGGCTTCATTTTCGACATCAACAGCATGCCCCGCGTGGTGGCGCTGCTGACCCACGTGATCCCGGCCCGCTATTTCGTGGCCCAGCTGCAGACTCTGTTTCTTGCCGGTGACATCTGGTCGGTGATCCTGCCCAACGCCCTCGCGCTGCTGGCCATGGCGGTGGTGCTCATGGGTGTGAGTCGCCGGCTGTTCCGCAAGAGGCTCGATTGAGGCCTGATCTGATTATGTGGCAACGCATTCTCGCTCTGATGGTCAAGGAGTTCCTGGCTCTTCTCAAGGACAAGAAGAGCCGCTTCGTCATCATCGGACCGCCCATCATCCAGCTGCTGGTATTCGGCTATGCGGCGACCTTTGACCTGTCCAACGTACCCTACGCCGTGTACAACGAGGACGGCGGCGCGGCCGCCCGCGATCTGCT
>DATFML010000495.1:0-2628 GCA_035266965.1 Gammaproteobacteria bacterium | reverse complement strand
TCCAACTCGCCGTATCGCTGGAAGGTCGGCCAGGCCCGCCTGTCGCGGGTGGCCAACGTGGAGAAGATGATGCCCAAGGGCTTCATCAGCCGGGACGGCTTCGGCATCACCGAACGCTGCCGCAAGTACCTGGCGCCGCTCATGCAGGGCGAGGACTACCCACCCTACAAGAACGGCATGCCCAAGTACGTCACGTTGAAGAATGTGGCGGTGAAGAAGAAGCTCGATACCACGTTCAAGCTCAAGTAGCAGACACACAAAGGGGCGCATTCGCGCCCCTTTGCATTGTAAAGGCCGTGTCATGACATTGGAGAAGGCCCGGGAACTGCTGCAGGTTCAGGCGAGCCTCGGCGGCGGCTATAACCGCAATTCGGCGAAACTCATTCTCGCCGAGGTACAGCGCGATCATGGCCAGGGAGCGGTCGACAGGCTCATCCGGGAACTGGACCTGGAAACGGTGTTCGGCTTCACGCCGGGCACCGAGTTCAAAGGTCCCTGAGCGCTGCCAACAGCAGGGCCGACAACAACAATTTTTCATCGAAGCAATCACTTAAACCTGGAGGAAGACCCATGTCTGTCGAACTTGTGTTCGCGCTCGCCTGTGCCGTCGTGGCACTGGTCTACGGCGCGGTGTCAGTAAGGTGGGTGCTGAGCAAATCCGCCGGCAACGAACGCATGCAGGAAATCGCCAAGGCGATCCAGGAGGGGGCATCGGCATACCTCAACCGGCAGTACACCACCATCGCACTGGTGGGGGTCGTGCTGTTCGTGATCCTCGGCTTCACGCTGCACAGCTGGGCCACGGCCATCGGCTTCGCCATCGGCGCGTTCCTGTCGGGCTCGGCCGGCTACATCGGCATGAACATCTCGGTGCGCGCCAACGTACGTACCGCCCAGGCCGCCCATGACGGCATCAACGCCGCCCTGCAGGTGGCATTCCGCGGCGGCGCCATCACCGGGCTGCTGGTGGTGGGCCTGGGCCTGCTGGGCGTGGCGGGCTACTACTGGATCCTGCTGGCCCTGCATGTGTCCCATCCGGTGCACCATCTGGTGGGGCTGGCGTTCGGCAGCTCGCTCATCTCCATCTTCGCCCGACTGGGCGGCGGTATCTTCACCAAGGGCGCCGACGTGGGCGCGGACCTGGTCGGCAAGGTGGAAGCCGGCATTCCCGAGGACGACCCCCGCAACCCGGCGGTGATCGCCGACAACGTGGGCGACAACGTGGGCGACTGCGCCGGCATGGCCGCCGACTTGTTCGAGACCTACGCGGTGACCGTGGTCGCGACCATGGTGCTGGGCGGGCTGCTGGTGAGCAACGACCCGAAAGCGGTGACCTATCCGCTGGTGCTGGGCGGCGTCTCCATCCTCGCTTCCATCGTGGGTACCTTCTTCGTCAAGGCGCGCGAGGGCGGCAAGATCATGAACGCCCTGTACCGCGGACTGGGGGTCTCCGGCGTGCTGGCGGCCATCGGCTTCTACCCGGTGACCACCTGGCTGCTGGGCCACACCATCGACCTTGAGGGGCAGATCATTCCGACGGTGAACCTGTACTACTCCGCCCTCATCGGCCTGGGACTCACCGGCGCCCTGGTGGTGATCACCGAGTACTACACAGCCACCGAGTTCGGGCCTGTGCGCCATATCGCATCGGCCTCCACCACCGGCCACGGCACCAACGTGATCGCCGGGCTGGGCGTGTCCATGAAGTCCACCGCGGCACCCGTGCTGGCCATTGCGGCGAGCATCTGGGGCGCCCACGCGGCAGCCGGGTTGTACGGCATCGCCATTGCGGTGACCGCCATGCTGTCCATGACCGGCATCATCGTGGCCCTGGACGCCTACGGCCCCATCACCGACAACGCCGGCGGCATCGCGGAGATGGCCGAGCTGCCCGACGAGATCCGCGGCATCACCGATCCCCTGGACGCGGTGGGCAATACCACCAAGGCGGTCACCAAGGGCTATGCCATCGGCTCCGCCGGCCTGGCCGCCCTGGTGCTGTTCGCCGACTACGCCCACAGCCTGGCGGCCGAACACGGCGGCATCGTGACCCGGTTCGACCTGTCCGATTACAAGGTGATCGTCGGCCTGTTCATCGGCGGTCTGGTGCCCTATCTGTTCGGGGCCATGGCCATGGAGGCCGTGGGCCGTGCCGCCGGCGGCATCGTCAACGAGGTGCGCCGTCAGTTCAAGGAGATCCCCGGCATCATGGAGCACAAGGCCAAGCCGGACTACTCCAGGGCGGTGGACATGCTCACCAAGGCGGCCATCAAGGAAATGATCATTCCGTCCCTGCTGCCGGTGCTGGTGCCGGTGGTCGTGGGCTGGCTGCTGGGACCCAAGGCCCTGGGCGGCGTGCTGCTGGGCACCATCGTCACCGGCCTGTTCGTGGCCATCTCCATGACCACCGGTGGTGGTGCGTGGGATAACGCCAAGAAATACATCGAGGACGGCAACTTTGGTGGCAAGGGCACCGAGGCGCATGCCGCCGCGGTGACCGGCGACACCGTCGGCGACCCGTACAAGGACACCGCGGGTCCCGCCATCAACCCGCTGATCAAGATCATCAATATCGTTGCATTGCTGATCGTCCCACTGCTTGCCTGATTGGCGGCGATAGCTGATACA
>DATFML010000494.1:0-2157 GCA_035266965.1 Gammaproteobacteria bacterium | reverse complement strand
GGCCACGTCCCCGCCGATCACACCGCCAAGGGCGTGCTGCTGCAGGATGCCCGGGGTGTCGTGCTGGCGGTGGTCCCGGCCAGCCACTGGTTGAAGCTCGACACCCTGTGTTCCACCCTCAACCGCGACCTGACGCTGGTTCCCGAGCAGGACCTGAGCGCGACGTTTCCGGACTGCGTCGCCGGTGCGGTACCGGCCGCGGGGCCGGCCTACGCAGTGGATACGGTGCTGGACGAGGCCCTGCTCGGGCTGGCGGACGTGTATTTCGAAGCCGGCGATCAGCGTCGGCTGGTCCATGTGGATGGCGACGGTTTCCGCGCCTTGCTGGCCGGCGCCCGTACGGGGCGGTTCAGTCATCCAGATCGGCAGCAGGGGAATTATTAACGTATTGCTTTTATTAATTTAATTGCCGGACCTTCGGTCGCCGGCCCCGTGCTATGATTGCAGCAGGCGCTGCCTGTCCGCCCGGCCCGGGCGAGACGGCGACAGGGATCCTCCGGTGCCGGCAATGCCCGGAAACGAGGGACCGGCCCGGATGCGGAAGGTCGCCGGGGCGGGCTCCGGTTCGGTTCAGACAGCAACAAGAGGAGGTGTCCGGTCCGGATGCCGCATCGCCCGTCATGCATACCTCGCAAAAGGACACGACGCCCCCCCTGGATCACCTGCCCGCCTATCGGGTGCGCGTGAGCGCGAAAGCCAAGCGCGCCCAGTTGCAGGTTTCCATGAACGGGCAGGTGGAGGTGGTCATTCCCCGGCGTTTCAACCCGGCCCATGTCCCCGCTTTCGTTGCCGAGCATCACCGCTGGCTTGAGCGGACCCTGGCGAGGGTGAAGAGTCAGCGCGGTGATTTTCCCGAGCTCTACGATCCCATGCCCAGCCGTATCCATCTGCGTGCCATCGACGAACGCTGGGAGGTGCAGCGCCAGATCGGTGACTGCCGTCGCGCCGGCCTTACGGAATTGCCGGGCGCGGCCGTGCTGAAGCTGCGTGCGCCGACCCAGGCGGCGTGCCGGGCGGTGCTGCACCAGTGGCTGAGCGGGCGGGCCAAGAGCCATCTGGCGCCCTGGGTGCGCGCCCTCAGTGCCGAGTTGGGGCTGCCGTGCAACCGTGTCACCGTGCGCGCCCAGAAGACGCGCTGGGGCAGCTGTTCGACGCGCCGCAACATCAATATCAACCGCAACCTTCTGTTCCTGGCGCCGGCGGTGGTGCGCTATCTGTTCGTCCACGAGCTCTGCCACACCGTTCACCTGAATCACTCCAGGCGCTATTGGGCGCTGGTGGAACGCTTCGAGCCCGATTACCGTCACCTGGACGCCGAATTGACCCTGGCGGGGCGCTATGTGCCCCTGTGGGCCTGCCCCGACTGATCCGGTGCGCCGTGCCGCGCCCGGGACCCGGAGTCAAACTCCTGTATAATTCCGCGGCTGGATCGTCCGGCCCGTGGCCGCGGCGTTGATCCGGGCTTCACAATAGGATACCGGCTCCCTTGTACCGCATCAGCGAACGACGCCTTGCCGGCGTCATCAACTCCGGCAACAAGGCACTTCTGAAGGGCAGCAACATCGGCCTGGAGAAGGAGAGCCTGCGTGTTTCTCCGGAGGGCAACATTGCCCAGACGCGGCATCCGTCGGCGCTGGGCGCCGCACTGACCCACCCCTACATCACCACCGACTACTCGGAGGCGTTGGTGGAGTTCATCACGCCGCCGTTCGGCGATCTGGGCCGTTCCCTGGCCTTTCTGCGCGACACCCAGAAGTTCGTCTACGACAACCTGGTGGACGAGATTCTGTGGGCCACCAGCATGCCCTGCGTGGTGGCGGGCGAGACCAGCATCCCCATCGCCCAGTACGGCACCTCCAACGCCGGCATGATGAAGACGGTCTACCGGCGCGGACTCGGTCATCGGTACGGCCGGGTCATGCAGGTGATCGCCGGCGTGCATTTCAACTTTTCCTTTCCGGAGACGTTCTGGCCGGCCTTCCAGGAGCTGGAAGGCGATCGCCGTCCGCTCAAGGATTTCATATCCGATTCGTACTTCGCCCTGATCCGCAATCTGCAGCGGGTGGGCTGGCTGATCCCCTATCTGTTCGGGGCCTCGCCCGCGGTGTGCAAGTCGTTCCTGGGGGGGCGTCCCACCTCGCTCCATGAGTTCAACGA
>DATFML010000493.1:0-2815 GCA_035266965.1 Gammaproteobacteria bacterium | reverse complement strand
CGAAACCGAAGCCCGTGCATCATGCGGTGCACCACCCGCGTCCGGTGCCGCGGCCCAAGCCCGTCGCTCCTCCAAAACCTTCGCCGCGCCCGCCGCCTCCCAAGCCGGAAGCGACCGTTCCGCCCACGGCGGCCGTCACCGGTGCGGCCCGGGCCGACGCCATGGACACGCTGGAGGCCGCCGTGCACGCCGCCGTGCAGGGGGCGACTCACTATCCGCCGGCCGCCCGTATGATGGCGATGCGGGGTCGTGCGCTGGTGGGTTTCCGGTACCGGGACGGTGCCATCAGCGGCGTACACCTGCTCAAGTCCAGCGGCTACGGGCTCCTGGATCGTGCGGCTCTGGCCGCGGTGCGCACTGCACAGTATCCGGCGCCTCCGTCGGTCCTGAGCGGCAAGCGTCTCGATTTCAGCATCTGGGTGTGCTTCGCCCCGGGCGGCCAACCGCAGTCCTGCGGTGCCGCTACCGCTTCCAACGACCCGCAGTAGCGGCCCCCCGGCCCGGCTTGGAGCGGCCCGCGGCCACAGCGCCCGTGCAGCCTTCCACCGGCCCCTGATCGCGGGGCGCCCCCTGCGCTAACTCCCTGAAAGTCTGATGCAGATTGAAAATATTTGCGGCAATTGTTATTGTACAAAACTATCGACGCGCACCAGGACGGCCACATGGACAGGAACGAACCGGCCCCGGTGCCGGAGCTCATGGCACCGCCGCTACCTCATGACGGCGCCCATTCCGAACAAACGCGCACCATTGTCCAGCAGTTGCGCGTCGTGTACCGCACCATTCAGGAGCATTCGCGCTGGGTCCAGAAGCGCTACGGCTTGAGCGCCGCCCAACTGTGGGCCGTGTGGGAGATCTACAGCCGTTCCGGCCTGCGGGTGTCCGAATTGTCCCAGGTACTTTCAATCCACCCGTCCACGGCGAGCAATCTGCTGGACAAGCTGGAAAAAAAGCAGCTGGTGCGGCGTGAGCGCAGCGGCAACGACCAGCGTGTGGTGCGGCTGTACGTCACCGCGCGAGGCTCGGAGCTGGTGTCCCGCACCGCGCGACCGGCCCAGGGCGCGCTGACCGACGCCCTGCACCGCTTGCCGCCGGCCACGCTGGGGGAGCTGCAACGGGCGCTGGGCGACCTGGTAGCTGCCATGGCCAGCGATGACCGTGGTGCGGCACTGGAGCCCATGGACGGTAACTGAGCCGCGCCCTTCGCTGTGGCGACCCCATTAAACACTGACGACGGAGGTATAGTGTGGACAAGGAACTGATGTTTTACTGCATTCCACAGCAGGCTTACATGCGCACGGCCAACTGCGAGAAGCTGCGCAACCGCCCCACGGGCAAAGTGCCCGCGGGCTCCCAGCCCAAGTTGCGCGCCTGCGAGACCTGTGCGATGTATCCGCTGGTGGATGCCTTGCGGGTTCCTACCGTCAGAGTCGTGGACTACCTGGCCGGTGTTCGTCCCGACCAGGCGGACCTGGAAAGCGGGGCCGCCCGCAAGCTGATGGCCGGCGAGGCCCAGCGCAAGGCCGGCTAGCGCCTTTCCGCAATCTGCCCCGGGCGGCGCGCCGCAGCGCCCGGGAGGAGATACCCGCTTTCCAGGGCGGGTGCGATTTGTGCGGGTGTGGGGCGGGATGCCCGCAGCCCGGATCGACCGCCGGCGGCGGCGGGCCCGGGCCCACTGACTGACGCGGATACGGACCATGGCACAGGGACTGATTTCCAACGGTCGGCCGGTGATCTTCGGCGAGGTGCTCTACGACTCCTTTCCGGACGGCGATGTGCTCGGCGGTGCCCCGTTCAATGTGGCCTGGCACTTGCAGGGCTTCGGCATGCAGCCACTGCTCATCAGCCGCGTCGGGCGGGACCCCCGCGGCGAGCATATCCTCCATACCATGACCCAGTGGGGGATGGACCGCACCGGAATCCAGCTGGACGATCAACACCCCACCGGCACCGTGCAGGTGACGGTGAACGACCGGGGTCAGCCCACCTTCGACATCCTCCCCGACCAGGCCTACGATTTCATCGCCCCCGATGCCGAAGCCGCGGTGCTCGATGTCAGCGCGCCGCCGCTGCTGTATCGGGGCACCCTGGCCGCCCGCCACGGGCGCTCCCGGGACACCCTTCAGGCACTCACCGAACGCATGGGCGTGCCGGTGTTCGTGGACGTCAACCTGCGCGCTCCATGGTGGCAGCGCGAGGCGCTGGAACGCAGTCTGCAGCAGGCCCGCTGGGCGAAGCTCAACGATGAGGAGCTGGCCATCGTTGCCGACCGTGCGCCGGCTCCCGGCGAGCTGGGCGAGGCGGGCGCACAGATCCGTGAGCGCTACGGTCTGGACCTGCTGGTCCTGACCACCGGTGCCGCCGGCGCCTGGTTCATTCGCGCCGACGCCAGTCAGTACGGCACGCCGCCGCCGGTGGAGCAGGTGGTGGACACCGTGGGTGCGGGCGATGCGTTCAGCGCCGTGACCATCATCGGGCTGTTGCATGGCTGGCCGCCGGCGCGGATTCTGGAGCGCTCCCTGGCGTTCGCCGCCGCCATCTGCCGCCAGCGCGGCGCCACCGCCGCGAACCGCGCGCTGTACGACCGTTTCCTGGCACAATGGATCGAAGGATGACCGACGGCAAGCACGGCCACCTCTACATCGTATTGATCAGCATTCACGGCCTCATCCGCGGCAACGACCTGGAGTTGGGGCGCGACCCCGACACCGGCGGCCAGATCCTGTATGTGGTGGAACTGGCCCGCGCCCTGGCCCGCCACAGAGACGTCTGGCGGGTGGACCTGCTGACCCGTCAGGTCATCGACCCCAAGGTA
>DATFML010000492.1:0-9843 GCA_035266965.1 Gammaproteobacteria bacterium | reverse complement strand
CGAACTGGTGGCGCTGATGTGGGTGGGCCGCGGAGACTACGACGTCGATGACTGGGACGGCGCGGTGCTTGCCGCCACCGAAGCCTGGACGGAACGGACCGCCGATTATCTGATGACTACCCCCATGGCGGCCGACTATCTGGAGGAGGCGCTGGAACTGTTGGGTTATTCCTGCGAGGAATGACCCGGCCGGCAAGCCGTCGTGCCGGGCGCCCCTGCGCGCAGCGTGCGTCGTAAGGATGCGGCATGATGATCCACCCGAACGAGCCCCTGTGCAGAGGTTCCCTAGTTTTCTGTGGAATGCGGGGCGACCAGACTGTACAGGGCGGAATAGTCCTGGTCGCCCAGCCCTGACCTGTCCCCCTGTTCCAGCATGGACTCCACCGCCTGCAGCACCTGCACGTCCAGACCGTCCCGGGCGGCGGTGTCCAGCAGCAGACGCACGTCCTTGAGCATGTGCCGCAGCGGGAAATTGGGATTGGCGAAATCACCCGCCAGCATGCGCCCCAGCTTCTTGTCGTAGGTGGGCGCGTACAGCGCACTGTCGCGCACCACCGTCATGAACTTGTCCACCTCCACGCCCTCGCTGCGGATCAGCCCCAGGCTCAGGGAAAACGCCGTCGTCAGGCCGGCGATGAGCTGGTTCATGGCCAGCTTCAGGGCGCTGGCGTGACCCACCGGGCCGATATGCAGGGGTTTGGGTCCCAGCGCGCGCAGCAGCGGCATGGCGGCATCGAATTGCTGCTCCGTGCCGCCGAACATCAGTATCAAGGTGCCTGCCCCGGCTTCGGGGATGCTCCCCAGCACCGGACATTCCATGAACTCGCCGCCGGCTGCCTGCACGCGCCCCGCCAGCTCACGGGCTTCATGGGGGGCGATGGTCCCCATATTCATCACCCGCCGGCCGCTCAGCAGTGAAGTCACCGAAGCATCCAGCAGCGCCTGCTCGATGGCGCCGGCATCGGCCAGCATCATGACGACCCATTCGCTGTCGGCGATGGCCCGGGCCGGGGTTTCGGCCGCTGCGGCCCCACTCTCTACAAGGTCGGCGGCCTTTTCGGCCGTGCGATTGTAGACGGCCACCCGGTGGCCGTGTTCCAACAGGCGCCGGGCCATCGGATGGCCCATCAGGCCGGTGCCGAGAAAAGCGATGTCCATGGAGATGCGTGTCGTTTCGTTGCCCTGGAAAACCACCAGTGTAACGCAGGCCGCCGTTGCCTTCAGGGCGATGCGGCATGCACGGGTGTGACGGGGATCGGCACGCCGGACTCGGCCGCCCCCGCTGTGCCGTCGGTGCCTTCGGAGCCGTTGTCGCGGGCGGCGGGCTGCCGCCCGGGCAGTCGGTTTTCCAGCTTCACAAGCCCGGGGTTGTCGGGGTCCACGCCCAATCCGCGGTGAATGTAGTTGCGGGCGCGGTCATAGTCCTGGCGGGCAAGCGAGCGTTGTGCCAGCCATTGGTAGCGCTGCACGATGCGCTGCAGGCCCTGTCTGGCCCGCGGATCGTTCGGAGCCCGCGCGAGCATGAGCTGGTAATAGTAGTAGGCGCTGCCCACGGCCGGTATGGTCAGTCGGTAATCGTCGAAGGCGGCCCGGGCCTTGGCGGCCAGCTCCGACAGGCTCGGGCGGGACGACTCGTCGTGAGCAGGGGGCGGGGTGCCCTGGTCCGTTGCCGGCGTGTCCTGCGGGGTCTTCGTTTGGCCGCCGGTCGCCGGGGGATTGTCGGCGGCTTTGGCCTGCACCAGGTCTTTGTGCTCGGCCGGCGGTGCTGGCGCCGCGGCCGTGGCGGAAGCGGCGGAAGCGGGGCCGGCGTTGTCGTCAGGCGGTGTCGCGGGGGTATTGGCCTGGTCGGTCCCCGTTGCGGCGGCCGGAGCGGTGGCGGGCGGTGCGGCGTTGGCCTGCCGGACCCCGCCGGATGGCTGAGGCTTGGGCTTGTTCGGTGAAACGGCGACTGCGGCGCCGGCGTTCGCAGGGCCCCGCGCGTGGGCGGCGGCCGGTCGGGAGGGTGCCGCGTGATTGCGCTGCACCGCGCCGTCGGCGCGGGCGGCCGCCGGCGTGGTCTGCCGGTGTCTCACGGCGGGCGTCCCGGTGCCCGATTCCAACAGACGCGCCAGTTGAGGATGATGGCGCCAGATGCCGTAGCCCACGGCGACCATGAGTGCCAGGATGCCGGCCACCAGCGCCCGTTCCGGTGCGGTGCGTGCCGGCCGGGGCGGCGTCGGGGCATTGCCCTCGGTCGTGTCCGCGGCTGCGCCGCGCCGGGCGGTGTCTTCTTCCGCCGTTCCGGGTTCGGCTCCGCCGTCGTCCGCCGTCGCGCTTTCCGCCTCCGGCGGCCGGTAGGCGCGGTCGATGGAAGTCGCGTCTCGTCGCCGGGTGCCGTGACTGTCGTGCCCTGCAGACGGCGCCCCGTCGGCCGCGGGTCGGGAAGGCGGTTCGGCGTGGTCCGGCCGTTGCACCGACGGCGCGACCAATGCGTCGTCGAGATCCGCCTCCGCGAACTGTGGCACCAGCAACTCGTCGCGCATCTCCCGCCCCACGGTGAGCACGTCCTGGGCGTCCAGTTCGCCTTTGTCTTCGACGCCCCCATGCACCAGCAGCCGGCTACAGAGCTTGTTGATGTAACGGGGCAGCCCGCGACTGAGAATCCGGATCAGCTGGTAGGCATCCGGGGTCAGCTGCGGTTTGCCCTGCCAACCGGCATGCGTCAGGCGATGTTCGATGTACGCACGGGTTTCGTCGGGGTCGAGGGTGCCCAGATGGGCCGCTTCCACGATGCGCTGGGACAGCAGTTTCAGTTCCGGAAGCCGGAGTTTCTCCAGCAGCTGCCCCTGTCCCACCAGCAGGATGTCCAGGGCCGGCTGAGCGCCGTCGTCGCCGCCGTTCAGCAGCCGCAACGCATCCAGGGCGTCAACGGAGAGATTCTGGGCCTCGTCGACCACCAGCAGCGTGGTCTGGCCCGCCTCTGCCCGGCGCTGCAGGAACTGGTCGATGACTGCCCCGGTGGCGGCTCTGTCGCTGCTGCGGGAACGGAGCTCGAAGGCCTGGGCGATCATGCGCAGCAGGTCGTCTGTGTCCAGCTGGGTGCTGGTCAGCACCGCGCTTTGCATCCGCTCGGAGCGGATCCGGTTCAGCAGGTCACCCACCAGGGTGGTCTTGCCGGTGCCCGGTTCACCGGTCAGCATGGCGATGCCCCTGCGCTCCAGCAGGGCCTGGTGCAAGGCCTCCGCCGCCCGGGTGTAGGCGGCATGGGCGAAGCGGAAGCCGGGGTCGGGCGTCAGCCGAAAGGGCTCGGTTCGAAAGCCATACCCGGAGTAGAAATCATTCATCAAGCCACCTTCCCGGGCCGTCATCATCGCTGCGGCGCGCGCCGGCCCGGCGCGCGGCAAGGCCCAGTGTAGCGAATGTCCGCCCGCCGTTCAGGGTTCCAAGGGGGCGCGCCTGCGCGGCGCCCCATTATGCGCCGGACTCGTACCGCGATGCGATCAGGCGATATCATGGGCGGGGAGACTGGAGCAGCCGGGACGGGCAGGGTCATGAGCCAGGATGAAATGCAGTCCGACGAGGCGCTGCGCCGGGAGGCGGTGGCCTTTCGCGAGTCCGTGGGCACGGCGGTGCTGGCCACCGCGGATGCCGACGGTGAGCCCTATGCCAGCAGCGCACCCTATGTCGCCGACGAGCAGGAAAACATCTATGTATACGTGAGCGGCCTGGCCCGTCACACCCGGGACCTGCGCGCCAGCGGGCGTGCCAGCGTGCTGTTTCTGGAAAAGGAGGGGGCGGCCCGCAATGCGTTTGCCCGCCGGCGGCTGACCTACCAATGCCGTGCCACTGTCATCGAGCGTGATTCCCCGCCCTGGAACGACCTGCTGGACCGTTTTGCCGGCGAGTTCGGCGCCATCATGGACACACTGCGCGCGCTGACGGACTTCGAGCTGTTCCGTCTGCAGCCCGCAATCGGTACCTACGTGCGCGGCTTCGGGCAGGCCTTTGAGCTGAGCGGTCCCGGCCTGGCCAGGGTGTCCCACATCGACCCCCGCGCAAAACCGCCGCAGTCCGAGGTGAGCACGGTCGAGCAGGTGCTGTCGTTCTGGTACGGAGCGCCCATGCGGGACCACTGGTTCAAGGCGACACCCGGGCTGGATGCGCAAATACGGGCCCGCTTCGAGAGCACCTACCGGGCGGCGGCCGAGGGCCGGCTCGACGACTGGGCCCGCACGGCCGAAGGTGCGGTGGCGCTGGTCATTGTGCTGGACCAGTTCCCCCTCAACATGTATCGCGGCCGGCCGCAGAGCTTTGCCACGGAAGCGGCGGCGCGGGAGGTGACGGTGCATGCCATCGACGCCGGTCTGGACAGGGCGCTGAGCGACGAGCAGAAGCTCTTTCTGTACATGCCCCTCATGCATCGCGAGGATATCGCCGACCAGGACCGGCTCGTGGAACTGCTGGAGGCGGCCGGCCTGGAGCACACCCTGAAGTGGGCCCGCCACCACCGGGAGATCGTGCGTCGTTTCGGACGCTTTCCCCACCGCAACGCCATTCTCGGCCGCGCCAGCACGCCGGCGGAACTGGAGTACCTGCATTCGGAAGACGCCTTTCTCGGCTGACGTGATGGCGGGCGGCGCGCCCCCGCGGCACCGACTCGAAAGGGAACCGAGGCGCTGTCGTCGCCAGCCGTGCCACCGGCATTCCTGCGGCCGGGCCGCGGCGGCGGCCCGACGCGCCTGTCCGGAAAATGGCTGCAGGGATCGCCCCGATGGGGCGACAGCGCCTGCCATTGCCGCGACTGATCGGCAGCCTCCCTCAGGGGTAGGTCTGCCGGGTGGGCATGATGAGCATTTCCTGCAGGTTGACATTGGCCGGCTGGACGAAGGCGTGCACCAGGGCGGTGGCCACGTCCTCGGCATGCAGGGCCTCCACGCTGTCGCGCCGCTCACGCATGGCCTGCTCGGACACGTTGTAGCCCCACTGGGTGTAGACGGCGCCGGGCTCGATCAGCGAGACCCGGATGCCCTCCGGACCCAGTTCCTTGCGCAGCGCATCGTGCAGCCCCACCACCGCGAATTTGGTGGCGTTGTACACCGCCCACCCCTCGATGCCGTGCCGACCGCCGACGCTGGATACCGTGCTGATCATGGCGCCGGGGCGCCCGCGCAGCAGGGGGATCGCGGCCCGGGTGCAGAACAGCACGCCGTAGAGGTTGGCGTCGATGGTGGCCCGCCACTCCTCGGTATTGCCGGTTTCCAGACTGCCGGCGTAGCCGACGCCGGCATTGTTGAGCAGCAGGTCCAGCCCGCCCCACTGTTCCTTGACGCGGGCGAACAGGTGTTCGACCTGCTGCTCGTCCCCCACGTCGGTGGGCACCACCATGCAGTCCTCTCCCAGTTCCTCCGCCAGGGCCTGCAGTTTGTCGGCGCTGCGGGCCGCCAGGGCCACCCGCATGCCTTCGCCGTGCAGCGCCCGCGCAGCGGCCATGCCGATGCCGCTGGATGCGCCCGTCACCAATGCTGTCTTTCCGCTGATGTCCTGTAGTTGCATGCTGTCGTCTCCTTGTGGGATCGGGGCCGGCAAAACGATCGGATTGTCGGCCCTGTTTTCGAATTGACCGGCAAATGCCGGGCGGCGTTCGATGACGGCGCATCGGCGTCGTTGTCAGCCGAGGGTGTCCACCGGCAGCTCACCGAACAGTCGGCTCACCGGCAGCAGCGTCAGGTGCCCGTCGGGAAGGAATGCGCCCGTGTCGATCATCCAGACATTGCCCACCACGTGAATGCGGTGATCGGGCGTGATGGTGTGGCCGCACACCACGCGGTCGATGCCGACGACCGGCTGGCGGGTCGCACCGTCTGCCCGGGCCCGTCCCCATAGGGCGGTCTGCCGGGCGTCTTCGTCCCCGTCTTCCAGGGCGCGCAGGAATTCGGGCCAGGACTGTCCTGCGGGTACGTCCGCATGGACGAGGCCGATGCGGCCCTGCGGGGTCTGCAGCTCCTGAACCAGAGGCAGCCCGGTCAGGGCGGCGCGAAACCGTTCCCGGGAGGCGGCGTCGGCCTTCAGCCACCAGGCCCCGCCGTTGAGCGCCACCCACCACAGCACATCGCCGCGCCCTGCGGCGGCCTCCAGGGCCATGTCGTCGTGGTTCCCGAGGCAGGCGTGGAACCATGGCCGTGCCAGCCACTGCAGGGCGGCGGGTGAATCGGGGCCCCTGTCCACCAGATCGCCCACGCTGAAGCAGCGGTCCCGGGCCGGATCGAAATCCACCCGTTCCAGGGCCTTCGACAGCCGCTCGAAGCAGCCGTGGATGTCTCCGACGATGAAGTCCCGGCCGACGGGATTGGCAGCGAAACGTCGCACGACTTCCATGACATATCCTTCGGGGGTTCCGGCACGGCCGCGGTCAACCGGCCGCACCCGCAAGCATAGCGGGTCCAGCCGGCACTCAGTCCAGCAGGGACTGCCAGGCCGGGTGGGCCTCGATCAGCTCCAGGGACCGGCGCAGCAGGGAGCGTCCCGGCTCGGTGCGGTGCCAGGTGGACGCCCCGGAGGGATGGGGCAGGGGGATCAGGTCCGCCTCGCCGCCGGCATGACGGACACGGTGGCGCTTGCCCACCACTTCCGCCAGGCTGCGCACCGCCAGCCACTGGCCGATGGCCAGCTTGCCCGTGGGCACAATGAGCTGCGGCGCCAGCAGGCGCAGCTCCGCTGCCATCCAGGGCGCGCAGTTGGCGATTTCGTCCCGATCGGGCACCCGGTCGCCACCGCCGGGGTTCTTGCCCGGAAAGCAGCGGCATACCGCCGCCATGTAGACCCGCTCCCGGAACGCCTGCTCACCCAGGCCGATACTCTCGAACCAGCCGAACAGGGTCTTGCCGGCGGTCCAGGCGAACGGGCGGTGTACTTCGATTTCCCGGGTTCCGGGTGCCTGGCCGATCAGAAATACCGGCGACAACGCCGGTTCGCCGGTGACCGGCGGGCCGGTCATGGCCGGGCAGCGGGTGCAGCGGCGCAGTCTCGCCTGGTGCCGGCGCAGGGTCTGGAGGTCGCGGCTCATGAGCCCATTATGCCGGTGTCGAAGGCGGCGTGCAGGGGCGGCCGATGCAGCGGCTGACAGGGCCCGCCGGTCCGCGCTAAAGTGCCGGTATGACGGGCTCGGTACTGTACACGGTGGGTCACAGCGACCGCCCGCTGGCGGGGCTCGTCGAGTTGCTGAGCGCCGCCGGCATCGCCACGCTGGTGGATGTGAGGGCCCAGCCCCAGTCCCGGCGCCACCCCCAGTTCTCGGAGTCGTCGCTGCGCGGCGCCTGCGATCACAACGGCATGGTGTACCACTGGGCCGGCCGGCAGTTGGGTGGTCGGCGTCCGGTGCGCGGCGATTCGCCCCACACCATGCTCGAGGAAGGCCTGCGCGGTTTCGCGGATTATATGCAGACCGATGCCTTCCAGCGTGCCGCGACCCAGTTGCGGAGCATGGCCGGCCGCGGCGCCACCGCCATCATGTGCGCCGAGCGCGATCCCGCGCGCTGCCACCGGTCGCTGATCGCCGATTATCTGACGCTGCAGGGGACCCGGGTGGTTCACCTCATCGACCTCGGCCGCACCCATGAGCACCAGTTGCGTTCCGAGGCCCGACGCGAATCGGCCGCCCTCATCTACGACCGCCATGGTACGGGGAGCCTGGTCCCGGAGTGAACCCTGGTGCCGGCTGTACGGCCCCAGAGGGCTCCCCCGGCGGGGCTTGTGGACCAGTCTTTGGGTTATATGCACCAGAATCGCCGCGGGGTTGCCTATAATTCGTTCTGAACAGGCGTTTTCCCGTGTGGCGCCGTTCTTGCACGGATGCATGGGAACCCCGTGGGGACCCCGGCCAGGAGCACCTGCAGTCATGATCGATGCGCACATAGACCCCGCCACCCGCACCGGGTCCATCGTACTGGCGCCCAACTGTTCCCTGTCCTGGCCCCGCACCAAGGTCTTTCTGGCCGGCACCACCGTGTTCGTGCTCGGGCTGGCGGGCTCGCTGACGGTCATCGGCTGGTGGCCGGTGCTGCTGGTGGCCCTGCTGGAGATGGCCGGACTGTGGGTGGCCAGCTATGCGGTGGCCCGCCACCAGCAGAGCAGGGAGCTGCTGGCGTTCACCGACGAGGAGATCATCGTCCAGAGCGGGCGGCACCGCCCCGAGCGTGAGGTGCGCTATCCCCGGCACTGGACTCAGCTGGTGGTCCGGGAGGGCTCCCCCGGACAGTGGTATCTGCGCCGGCTGTTCCTGCGCTGTTACGGGCGGGAAACCGAGTTGGCCCGCTACCTGGGCGATGAGGAACGTGCCTCCCTGGTCCGCCAGCTGCGTTCCATGCTGCACGCCTGAGCCGCCGCCCGCGCTGCCCGGCGCTTCAGCCGGATCGTCTGCCGCCCCGGCCGGATGCAGCTTCGCACTGCGCCAGCCAGTCCCGCAATTCGTACAGATCGCCTACCGTGAGGTCAGGGGGAGCCAGTTCCCCGGGCCACTCTCTGGCGCCGCGATTCACCCATACCGTCGCCATACCCACGTCCCGCGCCGCTGCGATATCCCGCACCGGGTCATCACCCACATGCACCGCCCGGTGCGCGGGCGTGTGGCCGGCGGCCAATGCCCGTTCGAACAGAGCCGGGTCGGGTTTGGCGGCCCCCACTTCGGCAGCGGACAGGGACAGGTGCAGATGATCCCTGAGCGGTGTGTGGCGTATGTCGGCATTGCCGTTGGTGACCGATACCAGCCGATACAGGGGTTTGAGCACCTGCAGCACGGGCGCCACGTCCGGATAGGGCGTAACCTGGTTGCGTACCGTGCGAAAGGCCGCAGTGGCGCCCTCGGCCAGGGACTGCGGATAGCCGAACTGCTCCAGCAGCCGGGTCAACGAGGCGGTCCGCAGCGCCGTGAAGTCATGGCTGAGCTCGGGACTGTCGATCATCAGTTGATGGCGGTGGGCACGCAGGGCGGCCTGGTCATGCACGGCGGTCAGGCGCGGGGCCTCGCGCTGCAGCCACTGAAAATGTGCCAGCTCGGCCCGGGCGATGGTGACATCGCAGGGCCAGAGAGTATCGTCCAGATCGAAGGTGATGAGGCTGAACAGTTCCGGCATGGCGGCGGGTCCGAATCGGGATTCGATCATGATATCGTGCCTGGCGGGCGCCGTGCAGGGCGCTGTCGGGACCCGCGCCCGGAGCGGGCAGCGCGGGCATGATGTCCGGGCGGGAGGCAGCGCCGGCGCCGGGCCCGCCACGTCCACAGGGAGAGACCGATGGCGTTAGATCTGGAACAGGCGCTGCGGGCGCGCAAAGCCAGACACGCCGCCTTCGAAGGCCTGCAGTATCACCTGTTCAACGACGACTGCCCGGATTTCCCTCGTGGGACTGCGGTTTTCGACGATCAGGTGGTGTACGGTTATCCGCGCATCGGACGCATCCTGGCCCTCAATCCGGCGCTGGCCGAGCAGTTCGCCGGCCCCTTCTGGATGGAGGAGAAGGTGGACGGCTACAACGTGCGCATCGTCCGCGTCCAGGGTCGTGCGGTGGCGCTCACCCGGGGCGGTTTCATCTGTCCGTTCACCACCGACCGGCTGGTGGACCTGATGGACCTGTCGGTATTCGACAGCGAGCCGGACCTGGTAGTGTGCGGCGAGGTGGCCGGCCCCGACAATCCCTACCTGGAGAGCAGCGCACCGTTCGTCGCCGAGGATGTGCAGCTGTTCGTGTTCGATTTCATGCGCCGCAACGAGCCGGACTTTCTGTCCCACGAACGCAAGCGGGCGCTGCTGGATCGCTTCGGCCTGCCCCCGGTGCAGGACTTCGGCCGCTTCGCCCCGGGCGATCTGGATG
>DATFML010000491.1:0-2799 GCA_035266965.1 Gammaproteobacteria bacterium | reverse complement strand
GTAAGCGCGACGGTCGCGATGCCCCAGGCCGGCAGCTCGGCAAGGATATGACGTGCCACGGCCTGCTCGTTACCGGCCACGGGCAGAGCGCAGCGCGGGGCTCCGAAGCAGAGGCCGGCGGCAGCCGTTGCCTCCGGTGTTCCCGGTTGCGCTGGACGATGATGGTATCGGATTCGGTGTCATAGAGGCGTCGCGGGCGGGGGAGCGCTTCGCGCGGGAGTGCTGACCCGGCAGGGATAACCCGAGGGTAGACGGCCCGTGGGAAGATTCAAGAACCCGCACGCCAGGGGGCTTGTGCGGCAGCGAAGGACTCCGGGGTGCTATGGTCTACGGTCTCGCTGGGGTGGTGCTCATTGCCATGGCCGTCTTGGCGGGACTGTCCCACAGGGCCCGCAAGACTCCCATGGCCGGCAATCCGGGCGACCGGTTGCGGCCCTGTCCTGAGTCGCCCAACTGTGTCTGCAGCGAAGACACCGGCTCCCGTGCGTACGTCCCGCCCCTGGTGTTCGACGTCGATCCCGTCGTCGCATGGCAGGCCGCTGCCGCAGCCGTGCGAGCCGCCGGCGGAGACCTGCAGTGGGCGGACCGGCTCTACCTGCATGCAACTTTTTCGACCAGGATTTTTCGCTTCAAGGACGACCTGGAGCTGCGCTTGGATAGGGATCGCGGAGTCATACAGGTGCGTTGTGGGTCGCGGGTCGGCTATTCCGACCTCGGTGTGAACCGTCGTCGCGTGAGGCGGCTGCGCAGGCTGTTCGAACGGCAGTTGTATCCGGGGTCGGCCGCCTCCTCGAAACGCACTTGATGCTTTGCGCGTGACGCTTCCCTGCGGGATGGCGCGCGGCCTGGACTCGGAGCAGCAGCATCATTATTTTGATGCCAATCAGATATATACGATCCGTAGATATCGCTATTGCATTGGCGGCGGTCCTGCGCCGACGGCATCCGGATACAAAGCGTCTGGGCACCGCCACTGCCGCCGCCTGTGTCGCTCAGACAGATGTTGTCCCAGGTGGAGATACCGGGCGGAGCGGCGAAAGAGGGGGGGGCGGCGACTTCAGTTGGCGTATGATGGGGTCGGGCGTTGAAAACGCAGCGGACGGCGACCATGTGCGGGTGCCCTGAGGACTGAGCTACAGTAAGAGCGTGGGAGTCCAAGAAGGATAATAATAATTCAGCGAAGAACCTGCCTGCCACGCAGAGCGACAGGCGGTTCCGGGAGGGGAGATGTCGAAGCCGATCTTCCTCGTCGTCTGGCTGATGTGCTGTCTGCTTGTCACACCGGTGGCCCGAGGCGCCGACCAGCCCCTGACCTTCGGGGTTTTCCCCTATGTCAGCCCAGGACGGCTCGTGGCCCATCAGCATGGGTTGGACCAGTATCTGGCGAGCCGGCTTCACCGGCCGGTCATCATGGTTACCGCCCCCAACTACCGGACCTTCTTCGAGCGGACCCGTCGCGGGGACTACGATCTGGTGTTGACGGCACCCCATTTCGCCCGCGCCGCCGAGGTCCACGATGGCTATCGGCCTCTGGCGATCACCGAACACCACATCAGCGGCGTGTTCATCGCCCGTCGCAACGGACCGGTCCACCGCCTCAAGGATCTCTCGGGGCGTACGCTCACCGACACGGTGCCGGAGACCATCGTCTATCAGCTGGCACTGCAAACGCTTGCCCGACACGGCCTGGTGCCCGGGCGAAACATCACCATTCTAACCACCAAGACCTTCAACAACGCCATCTTCGCCGCGCTGCGCGGGGACAGCGATGCCGCGGTCACGGGGTTCAAGCTCTGGCAGCATCTCGCCCCGCGTTACAAGCGACAGCTGCGCGCCATTGGCGAGACCGCCTCGATACCCGGATTCGTGCTGCTTTCCAATCCCAAGCTCGACCCGGCGACGGCGGCGGCCGCCCGGCGCGCGGCACTGACCTTCGCCGACAGCCCTGCGGGCAAACACTATCTCTTTATCGGTTTCAAACCGGTAACCGAACAGACCATGAAGCGCTTCGATCCCTATACGAAATTTCTCAAGGGCTGGGAATGAGGCTGCCTCTGCCTGGCCCGGTCCGGCGTTCCCTGCGCCTGAAGCTCATTCTCGTGAGCATTGGCGTGGAAGTTCTCATGCTCGCACTGTTGGTGGGCAATTCCCTGCGGTTGCTGAACCACACCATGGACACCGAAGTGCGGGAGCGGGCGCAGGAAATCCAACCCCTGCTGCAGGCGGCCCTGAGCGCCAGGTTGTTCCAGCGTGACTATGTCTCCACGCGGGAGATTCTGAACCAGATCCTGAGCTCGGACAGCGACGGGCTGCGCTACGTGGTGGTGCTGGACGCCCGCGGCCGCGTGTTCGCCTCCTCCAGGGGAATGAGCGCCGCGCAGCCGCTGCCGGCGCTGGATACGAGTCTGGCATCGGCCGCCACCGATGGTATCTACGATATGTCTTCTCCCCTGCGCCTGGGGCAGGAAAAAGTGGGACAGGTCCGCTACGGGCTCTCCCTGGCATCGTTTCTGGACGCGCGGGATTCGCTTTTCCGTCAGGGCGTGCTGATTGCGGCCACGGAAATACTGTTGACGACCCTGTTGCTGGGGCTGGCCGGCTATCTGTTGACGCGGCATATAGGCGTTCTGCTGCGAGGTACCCGCGCCGTCTCCCACGGCGACTACGATGTGCGCCTGCCGGTGACCAGTTCCGATGAGGTGGGGCAGTTGACGCGGGACTTCAATCGCATGGCGACATCGCTGCGCGAACGCGTCGCGGCTCTGCGCACCAGCGAACGGGCGCTGACCGGTGCCAATG
>DATFML010000490.1:0-3557 GCA_035266965.1 Gammaproteobacteria bacterium | reverse complement strand
CAGTGGCAGGGCTTCGAATGGATGGACTGTCACGACGCCGACCAGTCGATCCTGAGTTTCCTGCGCAAGGGCGAGCACGAACAGCTGCTGGTGATCGTCAACTTCACGCCGGTGCCGCGGGAACGCTACCGCGTGGGCGTGCCCGAGCCCGGTGCCTACCGGGAGGTGTTCAACTCCGATTCCGACTACTACGGCGGCACCAACACCGGCAACGGCGGGCGCTGGCCGGTGGCCGAGGCGGTGCCGTGGATGAACCGGCCCTACTCCATCGAGCTGACCGTGCCGCCGCTGGCGGGACTGGTGCTCAAGCCCCAGGGCACCGGTTGAGCCGTCGAACGGGAACGCGTCGACCCTGCCGCCATCTATACTTGTTGTAGAGTGGAAAATCGTCATGCGAACCGAGGAGCATGCCCATGACGCGGCAAGATCAGATGAAGGAGCTGGAAGAGCGCCTGGCGCAGTGGAATGGGCGTATCCGGCAGTTGGAGAGCGACCGCAGTCATGCCGATGCCATAGGCCGGCGGGCCTTCGACGCGGAGTTGGTGGCGCTCAAGGAGCACGCCGACAGAGTCGATGAGCAACTGGCCCAACTGCGGCTGAGCAAGGCCGAGTCGTGGGAAGACGAGACGCTGTTGACCGGCATCAACCGGGCGATGGACGAGATAGGACAGCGTCTGGATCGCCTGTTCCGCGGCGTCGAGGGTCATTTGTGAGGTAGGTGCCCGGCAACGGACCGGCGCAGCTTCGGGGCGGGTCGATGGGAGACTTCGGGTTGCGGTGCAGAAGGGTGTGGACACGTCCGCTCGCCGTGACGCTGGTGGCGGTGGCGACGGTCGCGCTGGCCGGTTGTGCACGGTTTGTGGTCCACAATCCGGCCTCCCCTTACTCGGTGGTGCCGGTGGGCAGCGTGCTGGAGCTGCATCAGGATGTGACCATCCCGGCAGGCGAGACCCGTGCCTACTTCCAGCGCGGCGCGCAGGTGAGCTCCACCGACGAGTATGTACCCCAGTGTCAGCTGGAGGTCAGGGATCGGCTGCAGAAGCCCCAGACGGTGCATCCCGGCCGTTTCGTGGTGACCCGGTTGCAGCGGGATGTGCGCAGTGTCGCGTACCGGAGCGGTTTCCGGTTCGTGCGGGTCGACAGCGATGACGACAGCGGCGGGCCCAGCATGGAGATGATTGCCTGGAAGCTGTATCTGCATTCCAATGCTCAGCCCAAGGTGATGTGGCTGCTGTGTGGGGGTGCCTTCGACGATCCCTTCTGGGCCAAGCCTCCCAGCGTGGATGACATCCGCCAGGCCCTGGGAAAGATCGCCAGCATCGAGATTCATCACTGAGGCGCGGTGGTCGGCGGTCGACGGTGGCAGGCCCCCACGCCCGTGCCCATGGCGAACCCGGGGCGGTGCTGCGCCCTGCTCTTCAACCGTCCCGGTGCCAGATCAGCTCCCCGTTGCGATACACCTCCCGGATCCGGTGCAGGGGCACGCTGTGCTGCTCGCCCTCGGCGTCCATGAGCTGAAATGCGAAATGGTCCCCCGGCTCGACCCACAGGCGGGACAGGGGCACCCGCAGAATGCGCTCTTCCACCCGGTCGTAATAGCCGATGGTGAAGTCGGCGGCACCGAACGCGGGGTCCCAGCGGATACGGTTGAGCAGTTCCTGGATCGGGATCAACGCTTGCCCCGCCGGGCTGCGACTCAGGTGGAGGACAGGCGGGACTCGCGGTAGCGGCCCGCGTCGAACAGCTTCAGCTCCCAGCGTCCCTGACTGACGTCGTGGCGGAGGATATAGACGCCGCCGTCGTCGCCCCGCACCTTGAAGTACGCATGGTCCGGGTCGAGCCAGCGGTCGATGATGTCCACCACGTCCAGCTCCCGCGGGCCCAGGGCGAAACGGACGGGCACCGGCTCGCCGCTTTCGCTGTGTCGGCATACGACATGGAGGGCGGAGCGGTCCTCGCTCACGGGCGCCCCGGTGTCGTGGCCGCGAGCACGGCGCTGTTCATGAGCCCCGGGTGATGCCGATGCGCGGTTCGTGGATCCAGGTGCCCTTGCAGCGCGGGCATTTGCCCGGCTTGTGCAGCTTGTCGGCGCGGAACGCGAAACCGCACTTGCGGCAGCGGGCCGGGACGACATTCACATGAAAAGGGCGGCCCCGCAGGGAGCGCCGCAGGTGGCGCAGGTCCGCCTCCACCTCCCGGGGCCGATGCCCGAGCTGCGCGGCCAGCTCCGAGACCGTTACGGACCGGTCCAGGAGCAGGCCGACGAGGTCTTTGCGAAACATGAGTGCTCACGGCCCGGTGCTGCAACGATCGTCGACTCCGCTGGGTGGAAGGGTTCCGAACTGCCGCACCCGCGGCGGCCGGTCGATCCCTCCGGCTACCTATACTCTGCAGTATAGGAAACGGCGGCACGCGGAGGGCTGCGGTGGCCATCGACATCGACGCCGCCGCCGGCGAGGGCGGCGGACAGGTACTGCGAAGTGCCGTTACCCTGGCGCTGCTGACCGGCTCGACGGTGTCCCTGTACAACGTGCGTGCCAACCGGTCGCCGCCCGGTGTGAGGCCCCAGCATCTGCAGGCTGTGGCCGCCGCCGCCCGCGTGAGCGACGCACAGGTGGCGGGGTTGCGGGTGGGATCCCGTCAGGTGCGTTTCGCTCCCGGCACGGTGCGCCCCGGCGACTACTTCTTCGACATCGGCACCGCCGGCGCCACCTCCCTGGTCCTGCAGACCGTGTATCTCCCGCTGATGCTGGCCGGGGGCCCCTCCACGGTGACGATCGCCGGCGGCACCCATGTGCCGTTCAGCCCCTGCTTTCACTACCTGGACATGCAATGGCGACCGTTCCTGCAACGCCTGGGGCTGAAGCTCGGGCTGCAAATGAAAAGAGCCGGCTTCTACCCGCCCGGGGGCGGGCTGTTGACGGCGGTGCTGGAGCCGGCGGACAGCGTACAGCCCATCCGGCTCGCTCGCCGGGGCGCGCTGCAGGCGGTCGACGGCCTGTCGGCCGTCGCCAACCTGGATGCCGAGATCGGCTTGCGCCAGCGCCGTCGGGCCCTGCAGCGTCTGCAGGCCGAGGGCATACCCTGCGAGCTGGATGCGGTGAGTCTGCCGGCGGTGTCCGCCGGCACGGTGCTGGTGCTGCGGGCCCGCTGCGCCTGTTCCCAGGCCTGCTTCTTTGCGCTGGGACGGCGTGGCAAACGGGCCGAGCAGGTGGCCGACGAGGCGGTGGCGGAGCTGCTGGCGTTTCTGGCCACCGACGGGGCGGTGGACCCGTACCTGGCGGATCAGCTGCTGTTGCCCCTGGCGCTGGCGGGTGGGCCTTCGGAGCTGACCACGTCCCGCGTCACGACCCACCTGTGCACCAACGGCGCGATCATCGAGCGCTTCATGCCCGTTACCGTGCAGGTACAGGGTGCGGTGGGCGAGCCCGGAACCGTACGGGTCCGACCCGCCCGCGGATCGACCGGGCACACGGCACAACATCCCGGAGGCAACCCATGACCATGGCAGCAACCCTTTCCCGATACCTGTCCCGCACGGGCGTGCCCTACGAACT
>DATFML010000489.1:0-3793 GCA_035266965.1 Gammaproteobacteria bacterium | reverse complement strand
CTCATGCAACCAGGCTCCAAGGGCAACACTCGCATTTTACCGCGAGAAGTGTGGAAAGTCCGACAGGCTCCTAGGGCCCGCTCCGCACGGCTGTGCCGTCGACTTTCGCCGGCCGACACGGGCTGGATTTCCCTGCATTGCCGTCGAATCGAGGGCTGCCCGCGGTCGCCGGCGTAGCCCGTGAATGTCACCCAATCCCCGTGTCAATCGACATTTTCAGTGTGGATACGGTGTCGTGCCGGCCTGCCGACGAGGCTGTGCCCTCCACCGGGCGGTGGTGCGGATTGCCTCCCTTACAGCGAATCCCTTGTCCCATGGTGTTCTCCGGCCTCCGACAATTTTTTGACATCGGAAAAGGTGAGTGGTTTACTGTAGGCCATGCGGGGCTCGAATAATGATTGACAAAGCTGCAACCGCAACAACACCAACGAACAGCGGAACCCGTTCCAGCCCGAAAGGACATTGCCATGTCGGACTTCAAGGTACTGATAATCGAGGCCGATGAACGACGGTCTCGAGAACTCAAAGCCATCCTCGAGTTCATCGATTACACATCCGAAGTGGTCGCGGATTGCGCAAACTGGAACCGGGATATGGAAGACCCGGGCGATTACCTTGCCGTGCTGGTGGGCAGTTGCCGATCGGACAAGGCGCTGGACAAGCTGCTGACGGAAATCCACAACACCGACGAGCACCTGCCCATCTTCGTGCTGTCGGAGCGGGGCAAGGAACCCACCGTGGCGATCGACGCCGGTTCCTGCATTCTGGGCCGGGTGGAAGTGCCCCCGACCTATTCCCAGCTGACCAACGCCCTCCATCAGGCGCAGGTCTATCGCGAATCCCAGGCCGGCGGCGGCCGCAAGCGCCCCGTGGATCTGTTCCGCAGCCTGGTGGGCAACAGCCGCGCCATCCAGCGCATTCGCAAGCTCATTCAGCAAGTCGCCGATTCGGAAGCCAATGTGCTGATTCTTGGAGACTCGGGCACCGGCAAGGAAGTGGTGGCCCGCAACCTGCACTATTATTCCCGCCGCCGGGAAAATCCTTTCGTGCCCATCAACTGCGGGGCCATCCCCGGCGACCTGCTGGAATCGGAGCTGTTCGGGCATGAGAAGGGCGCGTTCACCGGCGCCATCAGTGCCCGCCAGGGTCGCTTCGAAATGGCCGATTCGGGCACCCTGTTTCTGGACGAAATCGGCGACATGAGCCTGTCGATGCAGGTCAAGCTCCTGCGCGTGCTCCAGGAACGTACCTTCGAGCGGGTGGGCAGCAACAAGAGCATTCAGGCCAACGTGCGGGTGATCGCAGCGACCCACCGCGATCTGGAGGAGGCCATCAAGGACGGCAAGTTCCGCGAGGACCTGTTCTACCGCCTCAACGTGTTCCCCATCGAAATGCCGCCCCTGCGGGATCGGGTGGAGGACATTCCGCTGCTGGTCAACGAGCTGGTGCGCCGCATCGAGCACGAGAAGCGCGGCTCGGTGCGCCTGACGCCGTCGGCCCTCATGGGACTGTGCCAGTACAACTGGCCGGGCAACGTGCGCGAACTGGCCAATCTGGTGGAACGCATGGCCATTCTGCATCCCTTCGGAGTGGTGGATATCGGCGATCTGCCCGAGAAGTTCCAGGTCGAGGGTATTCCGCCCCAGGCCAAGCTCGAGGAGGCCTGGGCCAATCCGGCGCCCCCGGACCTGGAGCTCAACGAACCGCGCCTGCCCCGGGATGGCCTGGACCTCAAGGAACATCTGAACAATCTCGAGCTCACCTACATCAAGCAGGCCCTGGATGACGCGGGTGGGGTGGTCGCCCATGCCGCCAAGCGTCTCGGCATGCGTCGCACGACCCTGGTGGAAAAGCTGCGCAAGTACGGTCTGCAGCGCAGTGAGGCGTCGGGGATTTGACGAGTCGCCGTCGCTCCATTTCTAACCAACTGATCGAAAAGGAATCGGTTCTGCAGGCATAGATCTTGCTCCTGTCCGCGCGAAGGGCCTAAACCCGTCGTCGGAACAACAACAGGAGCAGGCAAGTCGATGAGCCGAGAGGCCAGCGGAAGCGCACGGCAGCTGCAGGACGCCTTCCTGGCGTTCAATCAGATGTCGGTACAGCTGGAAAGCTCGTACCGCGAGCTCGAGCAGCGGGTGGCCGAGCTCAATGCCGAGCTGGCGGCGGCCCGCTCCGAGCGTCTGCAGCAGCTGGCCGAAAAGGAGCGCCTTGCCAACCGACTCGAGCTGCTTCTGGAAGCTCTGCCCGGCGGTGTGGTGGTCCTCGACGGCGACGGCAGGGTTCGGGAGGCCAACCCGGCGGCCCGCGACCTGCTCGGCGACCCCCTGATCGAACAATCCTGGGATGCGGTGACCCGCCGCGTCTTCGCCCCCCGCCGCGACGATACCCACGAAGTCACCCTGCGCGACGAGCGCCGCATCACCATTTCCCGTCGACCGCTCGGCTGCGAGCCCGGCCAGATCCTGCTGTTACACGACGTGACCGAGACCCGGGCCCTCCAGGAAGCGGTCAGTCGCCAGCAGCGTCTGTCCGCCATGGGACAGACCACCGCCGCGCTCGCCCATCAGATCCGCACCCCTCTGTCGGCTGCGTTGTTGTATGCGGGTCATCTGGGGCGCGCCGACCTGCCGTGCGCCGACCGCGAGCGCTTCGCCGACAAACTGCTGGCGCGGCTGCACCAGCTCGATCATATGGTCAACGACATGCTGCAGTTCGCCCGCGGCGGCAGCGCCGACAGCGAGCTGGTCATGCTCCCGGAACTGCTGAACGACTTCACCACCGCCATCGAGCCGCACCTGCAGAGCGCCGGTGGCGCCTGCACGGTCACCAACCTGGCGGGCGACGCGCGCCTTTACGGCAACCGCCAGGCGCTGTCCGGCGCGCTGCTGAATCTCGCCACCAACGCGCTGCAGGCCTGCGGGTCCCGCCCGGAGCTGTCGCTCACCGTGCGCGACGCAAGCGATGCCACCCTGGCCTTTGAACTGCAGGACAACGGTCCCGGCATACCCGAAGACCTGTTGCCGCGAATTTTCGAGCCTTTCTTTACCACCCGTCCGGACGGTACCGGTCTGGGGCTGGCGGTTGTGCAGACCGTGGTGCACGCCCATCACGGTGCCATTGAGGTGCGTTCCCATGCGGGTGTCGGCACCACGTTCCTGCTGAGCCTGCCGGCGGCGGCCCACAACGACGCGCTGCCCAGCGGCGCGGGCGCCGCCGGTCCGTTCGGCAACCTGTATCAGGCAAGTTGAAGGAGATGCCCATGAGCCAATCCACGGTTCTGATCGTTGAAGATGACCCGTCGCTGCGCGAGGCCCTGTGCGACACCCTGGAGCTGGCGGGCTTCCCGGTGTGCGGCGCCCCCGACGGTCAGGCGGCGCTGGCGGCCGTCGAGCAGGGAAACGTGGGGATGGTATTCAGCGACGTGCAGATGGATCGGATGGACGGGCACACGCTGCTCAGGAAGCTCAAGGCCTGTGCGCCCGACCTGCCTGTCATCCTGATGACCGCCTACGGCACCATTCAGCGCGCGGTGGAAGCCATGCGCACCGGCGCCGTGGACTATCTGGTCAAACCCTTCGAAGCCGATGTCCTGGTGGAGATGACGCGTCGCTACCTGCCCCGGGAGGAAATCGTCACCCAGAACGGGCCGGTGGCCGAAGACCGCAGGACCCGCGAACTGCTCGGTCTGGCTCAGCGGGTGGCCGGCTGCAACGCCACCGTGATGATCACCGGCGAGTCGGGCACGGGCAAGGAGGTCTTCGCCCGCTTCATCCACGAACACTCCGAGCGGGCC
>DATFML010000488.1:0-2649 GCA_035266965.1 Gammaproteobacteria bacterium | reverse complement strand
CCGTCCTGAGGGTGGGCGGGGAGGCGCCCACCCGCGCTCTGCTGGAACAGTGGGGCGGCAGGCACCGGTTTGCGGTGATGGTGGTGGACGCCGCCGGCCGGGACCTGCTGGGGCGTCCTGTGCCCGCTGCGGCCCTGGCGCAGGCCCGGGCCCGGCTGGGAGACAGCGACCGCCGTCCGGGCCTGCGACGGGTGCGTGCCCCGGACGGACAGCAGTATCTGTTGTTCCGTATCCGTCTGCCCGGCTTGCACGGCCCGCCCCTGCACCATGGCCCGCCGTTCCTGCGGCTGATCCTGGGGCTGGTGGCCAGCCTGCTGTTCAGCGCCGGGCTGGCCTGGTACCTCACCGGCCCCCTGCGCCACCTCGGTGTGGCCACCCGCAGGCTGGCCGCCGGCGATCTCGGTACCCGGGTGACGCCGGCCCTGGGAAGGCGCCGGGACGAGATTGCGGATCTGGGCCACGACTTCGATCGCATGGCGGAACGGCTGGAGGCGTTGGTGGCGGCCCAGAAGCGCCTGCTGAGCGACGTCTCCCACGAGCTGCGCTCGCCGCTGGCGCGCCTGCGGGTGGCGGTGGAGCTGGCCCGCCAGCAGCCCGCCGAAACGTCCAAGGCCCTGGACCGTATCGAGCGTGAGACCGGCCGCCTGGATGCACTGGTGGGGCAGGTCTTGACGCTGTCGCGCCTGGAAGCCGGCGTGGACCGGGGCCCGGAAGACTACGTGGAGCTCGCCGAGCTGCTGGACGAAATCGTTGCCGATGCCGATTTCGAGGCCCGCGCCCGCGGGTGTCGGGTCGCCTTGGCGGTGGACGGCGAAGCGCTGGTGCGGGCCCGTGGCGAGTTGCTGCATCGGGCGCTGGAGAACGTGCTGCGAAACGGCGTGCGTCACACCGTGGAAGGTTCCACCGTGGAGGTGGGCATGAAGGCCGGCCAGGGCAGGGTGCATGTCAGCGTCTGCGACCGGGGCCCGGGGGTGCCCGAGAGCTACCTGGATGCCCTGTTCGATCCGTTCGTGCGCGCCGATGGCGGCGATGACGGCCGCGGTTACGGCCTGGGTCTGGCGATCGCACGGCGGGCAATCGAAGTCCATGGCGGCACCATTGCTGCGCGACTGCGCGAGGGCGGCGGGCTGTGCGTGGATATCACCCTGCCGCTGGAGCCCCACAACGGCTGATCGGCGACGCCCGACCGCCTGGCCCGTATCGCCGGCGCGGCAGGTCGGCGTGGACCGCCTGCTCACCCTCCTGCCCATTGCGGTCGAATCACGGTTCCAGGTGGTGGAGCGCGTCTGCCCCTGCTTCGGTGGACGCGCCGACCTCCTGTGCATGGCGGCGCCGCTCCGGGGGTTGGCTTATCGTCATGTCCCCTTCGCGAGGTGCGGGAAACGACGCCCGGCGCCCGCCGGAGCATGAGGGTTTCGTCAAGCATGAACCCTGTTTGTCATGGCTTGGTAAATATCCTGGTATGTTTTTTTAGTCATTGATTTAATGTGACATTCGCTACATACAACCCGCCTGGCGCTACCTAAACTCCGCTTCGATCGACCCAATAATGATGAGCCAATTAATCGATCTGATACCCACCGTTAGGAGGTCCTCAACGATGCACAACGAAGACGCTACAGCGACGAAGTTCGGTGCGTCTGCCAGAGTCGTAGCCGCTGCGGCAACGGGTGTGGCGACAATGTTGCTCATGACGCACACGGCGGATGCGGCAGTGATGGCGCAGCAGGGAGCGGCGGGGTCAGCCGCCGTGGCCAACGATCTGGCCACCATCGCCAAGGAGTTGCAGCCCCACAAGACCCTGTCGATCGGCAAGTGGATTGCACCCATCATGTACATCGGCGCGTTTGCCTTGCTGGCCAACGGTGTCATGCACCTGGACCCGGAGCGCAGAAAGGCGAATGAAGTGGGCGTGGGCATCATCACGCTGGTGGCCGGTGTCATGTGGTGGCCGTTTCTGATCGGCATGATGGTCGAGCAGGGTATCGGACCGTTGACCAACATCGTCACCGGTCTCGCCGGCATGTACGCGTTCTTCTTCATCGCCCTGGGGATCACCCAGATATTCAAGGTCGAATCGAAGAAACAACTCGGAGCGGTGGCGATATTGATTGCCTGGCTCACCGGGGCGTACGCCTACTACTTCCTGACCAAGGCGGCTCCCACCGGCGGCACCTGGGTGTACCACTTCTCGATCATGTTTGTGTGGTTCGTCGCCATGAACTTTGCCGGCCTGTTCATGCAGGGCAAGCTGAACGAACGCCTGCTCGGTTGGACGGTGAGCTTCGCGTCCCTGTACACCTTTGCGATACCGGCGCTGTTGTGGTCCATGCCCCACGGGCATCAGGGTCCGTTCTAATCCAGCAGACAACGCTTGTCTGCGCACTGCGAAGAGGAGAGAGATATGGTTCCTTGGCCATTGGTGATCATCGGCATAGTCGGTTGGTTGATGGCGGTATACGTGTGGGTTTCCGCCTGACCCGCTGAGCGGTCTCCGGCCGGGGCGGTGTAAGAGCGCCCCGGTCGGAGCACTCTGTCCGTACCGCGCCGTATCCCCGCACCTCCGTATCCCCCCTCCGCTGCACCCTCACCCCGAAGCCGCCGCCCGCCTTGCCCATACCGTCGCCCGGACTGCTATGGTAGCCGCTG
>DATFML010000487.1:0-15503 GCA_035266965.1 Gammaproteobacteria bacterium | reverse complement strand
CACCGGAATATCGAATTCGGCGTTGTACTCGGTGAGGCTCACGAAGCTGCCCAGGCGGGGGGCGGCGGTGCGCTGAAAGCCGTCGAAGTCCGACTGAATGAACGCCCGGGTAATCTGGCGGGCGCGGTCGGAGCGGTAGTTCATGAACACCACCACGTCGCCGTCCTCCACCTTGACCGGCGCTTCGCCGGCGGCAGCGATGCGGGTGGCCTGCACGAACTCGTCGCCCTCGCCGCGCTCGTAGGCCATGCGCAGGCCGGTACCGGCGTCGGGCGCCTGGAAATCGGCCTTGGCCTGTGTGATCAGATCATAGGCGGCCTGGATGCGGGGCCAGCGGTGGTCCCGGTCCATGGCGTAGTAGCGCCCGATAATGGACGCGAAGCGCCCGCCCCCGTATTCGCCGAACTTGTCCTCCATGAGGGCGATGGAATCCGCGGCGCTGCGCGGCGGCGTGTCCCGTCCATCCAGAAAGGCATGGATGTAGACCCGCGAGGCGCCGCGCTTCACGGCCAGCTCGACCATGGCGTGAATCTGGCACTCGTGGCTGTGCACGCCACCGGGCGACAGCAGCCCCAGGACATGCACCGCCTTGTCGTTGGCCACCGCCACGTCGACGGCGTCGGTCAGGGTCTGGTTGGTGAAGAACGAACCGGTTTTTATAGCCCGGCTGACCCGGGTGAACTCCTGATAGACGACGCGACCCGCGCCCAGGTTCAGGTGCCCCACCTCCGAGTTGCCCATCTGATCGCCGGGCAGGCCCACGGCGGCGCCCGAGGTCCGGATGAGGGTATGGGGGCATTCGGCCCACAGCCGGTCCCAGACCGGTTTGCGGGCGGCCGCGATGGCGTTGTCTTCGGCCCGCTCACTATGGCCCCATCCGTCCAGAATCAGCAGAAGCACGGGCTTGGGCGTCACTGACATGGCGCTACTCGATGTTTTCTCAATGGAAATCTCGAAAAAGTCTAACCCGAAACACCGCCCGCCACCAACGTGGCCGGTGGTCCTCGCGCTGGCGACGGTGGCGGTGGGCGGTGCGAATGTAAAGAAAAGCTTTCTTAGCTTCTCAAATGGCTTATTATTGTATAGTGTTTTAGTTATTAAAGGCAGTACGAAAGCCGGTATGACCAGCTCACGCAACCCCACGGCGGACCAGTCTGCCCAGTGCTACACGGGACTGATCACCATGATGACGTCAATGAGTGAATCGCTGATTACAGGGGACGAGGACATCGAGCGCGCGTCGCGCTCCCTGAAAGCCATGTCCCACCCGCTTCGACTCAAGATTCTGTGCACCCTGGGGGACCAGGAAGTCAGCGTACAGGACATCGTCGAGCATGTTGGCACGTCCCAGAGCAACATCTCCCAGCACCTGGCCATTTTGCGCGACAAGGGCATTTTGGCCTCCCGCAAAGACGCCAACCGGGTGTATTATCGCGTCGGCGACGCGCGCACCCTGCGACTGATCGGCATGATGCGCGACGTCTTCTGCACCAAGGTCCTGTAGCAGCGCGCGGCGCCGCTACCGGTCGCCCGGCACGCACGGCCCGCGAACGACTGCACCTGTAGCGCACGGCCTCACGCCGCGGCGACTGCTGCGGCCGGTGCCCGGTAGGACACCGCCTGCTCCCGTCAATCCAGATCCGAACACCTCCATGATCAATGAAACACAGTTGAGTGAATTCGTCGTACGCCATTGGGAACTGGTGGCGGCGTTCGTCGCCCTGCTGGCACTGCTGGTGGGCAACGAAATCCAGCGCAAATTGCGCGGCATCCGGGATGTGGGCCCCATGGAAGCCACCCAGATGCTCAACCACAAGGACGCCCTGCTGCTCGATGTGCGCGAGGAGAAGGAATACCGCGAAGGGCACATCGGCGAGGCCGTCCACATTCCCCTGGCGGCGCTGGCCGGCCGCGTCGATGAGCTGGAAAAGCACAAAGGCCGGCCGGTGGTGGCCTATTGCCGCAGCGGGCAGCGCTCGGCGCGGGCCGGCGCCATGCTCCGCAAGCAGGGCTTCGAAGTCTATAATCTGGGCGGCGGCATCCTGGCATGGCAGAATGCCAACCTGCCGACCACACGAAAGTGAGCGTTGATGATGGCAGAGGTAGTGATTTACGGCACCGGCGCCTGCTTTTACTGCACCCGCGCGCGCCGGTTGCTTGACCACAAAGGCGTGTCCTACACCGACATCCGCATCGACCGTGAGCGGGATCGTCGGGCGGAAATGGAGGCGCGCAGCGGCGGAGCCTATACTGTGCCGCAGATTTTCATCGGCGGGACACATGTGGGCGGTTATGATGAGATGGCCGCTCTCGATCGCGCCGGCAAGCTGGACGCTCTGCTGGAGCCTGACCGCCCGGGGGCCTGAGCCATGGCCGACAACCTGCACGTGGTGTGTCCCCATTGCGATCAGATCAACCGGGTTCCCGGCGAACGCCTCGGGGCGGGGGCCAAATGCGGCCAGTGCCATCAGCCGCTGTTCACCGCCCATCCCCTGGCCCTGGACGAGGCCCGCTTCGAGCGTCACGTGGGGCGCAGCGACCTGCCGGTGCTGGTGGACTTCTGGGCCGCCTGGTGCGGCCCCTGCCAGACCATGGCACCGATCTTCGAGCAGGCCGCCGGCCGGCTGGAGCCCCGGGTGCGGCTGGCCAAGCTGGACACGGACCATAACCAGCAGCTGGCCGGGCGGCTCGGGATCCGCGGCATACCGACACTGATCCTGTTCAAGGGCGGGCGCGAGGCGGCACGCACCTCCGGAGCCATGGGCCTGGCGGACCTGCTAAGCTGGACCGAACAGCACCTTTGACCACGTCCGAAAACGCCGAACAGCAACGACCATCCGACGACGAGACCCAGTTATGAGCGAAAATCCAGCAGGAACCGACCCCCAGGCCGACGAGGGCCCCCAGTTCGCCATCCAGAAGATCTACCTGAAGGATGCTTCCCTGGAGACCCCGAATTCGCCGACGGTGTTTACCCAGGAATGGAACCCCGAAATCAACCTGCAGCTCAACAGCGATGCGACGGCGGTGGCGGACGAGGTCCATGAAGTGGTGCTGTCCCTGACGGTAACCGCCAAGCTGGGGGACAAGACCGCCTTTCTGGCGGAAATCCAGCAGGCCGGGATTTTCACCATGCAGGGCTTCGAGCAGGACGACCTGGGACCGATGCTGGGAGCGTACTGCCCCAGTGTGCTGTATCCCTTCGCCCGCGAAGCGGTATCCGACCTGGTCGCCAAGGGCGGCTTCCCCCAGCTGTTGCTCGCACCCATCAACTTCGACGCCCTCTATGCCCAGCGCTCCCAGGAGGCGCAGGCCCAGAACGCCGGCCAGCCGGCCCACTGACAACCCCCGTCGGGGTTTGCCGGTGCCGCCGGCCATGGCCGGGCAGCTGTCGCCATGAACGGATCCCGGAGCTGCCCGGTCGCCGTCCTCGGGGCGGGTTCCTGGGGTACCGCCCTCGCCATACTGCTGGCCCGCAATGGCCGTGCGGTGCGGCTTTGGGGTCGCGATCCGGCTTTCATGGCCACCCTGCGCAGCGAGCAGCGCAACCCCCGTTATCTACCGGACAATCCCTTCCCGGCGGGGCTGCAGGCCGAAGCCGACCTGGAGCTGGCCATCCGGGACTGCGCCGACATTCTGCTGGTGGTGCCCAGCCACGCCTTCCGCGACCTGCTGGAGCAGCTGCGACCCCGGCTCGGGCCGGCCACCCGGTTGGCGTGGGCCACCAAAGGCCTGGAGCCCGGCACCGGCCAGTTGCTGCACACCGTGGTGTCCGAGGTCATCGGAACCGACCGCCCCACCGCCGTCATTTCCGGCCCGACCTTCGCCCGGGAAGTGGCGGCCGGGCTGCCCACCGCCGTCACCGTCGCCTCCGCCGATGCCACCTTCGCCACCGAGCTGGCCGCCCTGCTGCACGGGGAAACCTTCCGGGCCTACTCCAGCGCTGACGTGGTCGGCGTCGAGCTGGGCGGCGCGGTCAAGAACGTGCTGGCCATCGCGGCGGGCATTTCCGACGGCCTGGGCTTCGGCGCCAACAGCCGCGCGGCCCTCATCACCCGCGGACTGGCCGAGCTGATGCGACTGGGCGAAGCCATGGGCGGCCGGCGCGACACCTTCATGGGCCTGGCCGGCGTGGGCGACCTGGTACTGACCTGCACCGACGATCAGTCCCGCAATCGGCGCCTGGGCCTGTACCTGGGCCGCGGCATGGCCCTGCCGGCGGCGCTGGAGAAAATCCAGCAGGTGGTGGAAGGGGTCGGGACCGCACGGGAAACCCTGCAGGTCGCACGCCGCCACGGCGTGGAAATGCCGATCACCGAGCAGGTCTACCGGGTGCTGCACGAAGGGCTGGCGCCCCGCGACGCCGTCCAGGCCCTGCTGCATCGGGAACCCAAACCCGAATCCTGGTAGCAGCTGGACCACGGCGCCCCGGATGCCCGGGCCGGCCGTGACGGCAGCGCACGGCCGGCATCGGCGGTTGCTGTCGCCGGGAGCGACGCGATTTCCTGGCGGCCGTGCGCTGCGCTGTCAGGCTCGAGGTCGCGTGCCGGGCCTGGCATGGACCGGGCCGACCGGCGAAGGGTCGACGTGGCGGGTTGGCCGCAGGCGGCGCGGCCCGACCCTCGAAACAACCATCCATGCGGCCCATCCCGCAGCGGTCAGCCCTGACCGGCCGCGCCCCCGAACCCGCACTGTCGCCAGGCCTCGTAGACCGTCACGGCAACGGCGTTGGACAGGTTCAGGCTGCGGCTGTCGGGCACCATGGGCAGGCGCAGCACCCGCTCGGCCGGCAACCCGTCCAGCACCGCCTGGGGCAGGCCGCGGGTTTCGGGCCCGAACAGCAGCGCGTCCCCCGGCCGGTAGGCCGCTTCGGCGTAGCATTGCCGGCCCCGGGTGGAAACGGCGAACAGCCGGGGCGGTTCGACCGCGGCGCTGAACGCTTCCAGGCTCTGGTGCTGCTCGAT
This sequence comes from Gammaproteobacteria bacterium, assembly GCA_035266965.1. Taxonomy (GTDB): domain Bacteria; phylum Pseudomonadota; class Gammaproteobacteria; order DATFLG01; family DATFLG01; genus DATFML01. Next base: position 10,539 of record DATFML010000487.1, on the reverse strand, counting down.
GCGCGCCCACTCCCGGTAGTCCAGGCCGGCGCGGCGCAGACGGCTGTCGTCCAGCTCGAAACCCAGGGGATGTATGAGATGCAGACGGCTGCCGGTGTTGGCGCAAAGGCGTATGATGTTGCCCGTATTGGGCGGGATCTCGGGCTGGTACAGAACCACATGGAACATGCATGTCACCATGAACGGTGCCGGGCCCGGCGGGCGCCGGTCGCGGCCCTGACCGGCGCAGGAGACGGAGGCTGATGGTCGACTCGATCGAGCCGCTCAGCGCGGACGAACGCCGGATGCTGGCGGTGGATTTCTGCGGCCTGGCCTTCAACACGCCGCTGGTGCTGCTGTCGGGGTGCGTGGGCTTCGGCGAAGAATACACGCGGGTCAGCGGCTTTTCCAACGCCGACGTGGGAGCCGTGTGCCTGAAGGGCACCACCCTGGAACCGCGCCTGGGCAACAGCCCCCATCGCATCTATGAAACCCCCGCGGGAATGCTGAACGCCATCGGCCTGCAGAACCCGGGCACCGAATATGTGGTCGACGCCATCCTGCCGACACTGGACTTCGGCGAGACCCGTTTCATCGCCAATGTCTCAGGATCCACCGTGGAGGAATACGAGGCGGTCACACGGCGTTTCGACGACTCGCCCATCGACGCCATCGAAATCAACATCTCCTGTCCCAACGTGAAGGAGGGCGGGGTGGCCTTCGGCAACGACCCGGACATGTCGGCGCGGGTGGTGGAAGCCTGCCGAAAGGTGACGAACAAGCCCCTCATCACCAAGCTGTCCCCCAACCAGACCGACATCGCGGGGAACGCCCGGCGCTGTATCGAGGCCGGCAGCGACGCCTTCGCGGTGATCAATACCCTGATGGGCATGGCGGTGGACATCGAAAGCCGGGTGCCACTGATCGGCAACAACCAGGGCGGCCTGTCCGGGCCGGCCATCAAGCCCATCGCCCTGCTCAAGGTCCATCAGGTCTATCAGGTATGCCGCGACCACGGCATTCCCATCATCGGCCAGGGCGGCATCGCCAGCGCCGAGGACGCCCTGGAATTCCTCATCGCCGGCGCCTCCGCGGTCGGTGTCGGCACCGCGCTGTTCTACGATCCCCTGATCTGTGGGCGCATCAATGCCGGCATCGTGGACTACCTGCACCGCCATGAGCTGGCCGAAGTCGGCCAGCTGACCGGCTCGCTCATCCCCAACGACACCGTCACCGGCTGCAGCCCGCCCGTCTGCGGCAGCTGATCCGGCCGTCGTCCGGGCCGGCAGGCGGCTGGAACGAACCTTGCTTGCCCCTCCCCTAAAGCGTTTTCCATCAAAAATTTGACGGCCTGTGGCCGGACGATGCGTCCTGCGCAAGGCCTTGAAAATCGGGGAGCATGAGGTCGGTTCCGAGAGGCTAACCGGCTTACGGGCATCGCCTATGCGTCAGCAGGTCAATCTGTTTCTGCCAATGTTCCGCAAGGAACGGAAAGTCTTTTCCGCGCGGACGCTGCTGCTCATCGGCACGCTGGCTTTGACTGCGTTGCTGCTCGCCTACGGCTATTCCCGCTGGCAACTGGCCCGCCTCGACGGCACGCTGGCGGGGCTGCGCGAGCAGCATGCGGCGCTGGCCTCCCAGCTCGCGACCCTCAAGCCGCCGGCGGCGGATATTCCCGCACTGGACGCCCGCATAAAGACTCTCAAGGCCCGCCTGCAGGCCCGCCGTCGGCTGGCGAACGATATCAACGGCCTGATCGAGGCCAACCGCCGGGGCTTTGCCGATCAGTTCCGGGCGCTGGCCCGGGAGCATGTGGCCGGATTGTGGCTGACCGGCCTGGAAATCAACCGCCGGCGGGACGGCGTGGTACTCAAAGGTGTGGCCCTGCAGCCCCAGCTGGTGCCCGCCTACCTGCAGAAGCTCCCCGTCCAGGGTGCCTTCCGGGGCGTCGACTTCCACACCGTGGAGCTCAAACGGGACGGCAAGCAGCGGCGCCATATCGACTTCGTGCTCAAGGCCGGCGGCGCCGACCATGGGGTGCTCCAGTGAAAGAGCGCCTGCAATCGTGGGCCGAGCGCATCGATGCCCTCTCCCTGCGCGAGCGGGCGCTGCTGCTGGTGGCCGCCATCGCCGTGCTGTTCGGCCTCGTGAACACCCTGTTGCTGGCCCCGCTGGCGCGGGCCGAGCACGACCGCACCCAACAGGTCCGACATATCCAGTCGCAGATCGCGGCTCAGGGCCGGCAGGCACGCCTGTTTTCCACCCACCGGCACAGCGACCACGCCGGCCCGCGCCAGCGCAAACTCGCCCGGATGAAAGCCCAGGTCGCAGCCGTGGACGAGCGCCTGCGGCGACGGCTCGGCACCCTGATCCGGCCATCACAGGCGCCGGCGGTACTGAAAACTCTGCTGCGCCGCGAACAGGGCCTGCGCCTGGTCAGCCTGGAGGCGCACCGGGCGCCACCGCTGCCGACCCCGGGGAAACTTTCCGGATCCCATCCGGGGCGCCTCACCGACGCGGGCATAGCCCGCTACACCTTCACGCTCCACTTCAAGGGCAGCTACCTGGCCACGCTCGGCTACCTGCAGGCCCTGGAAAAGCTGCCCTGGCAACTGTTCTGGCAACGCATAGACCTGCAGGCGGACGGCCACCGCGAGGCCCAGGTCACCCTCAAGGTGTACACCCTCGGGCAGACCGCCGGGGAGCGTTTGCCATGAACCGCCGCCGCAATACACAGCGGCTGCGGGCGCCGGTGCTGTTGGCCGCGCTGCTGCTGGCCGGCAGCGCCGGCGCCGGAGCGCCCCTCAGGGACCCGACTGTTCCGAGCACCCTGGGCGTATCGGGCGCCACTGCCGACGCCCATGTCGGCCGCTGGCAACTGACATCGACGCTGGTGGGACCGCACCGGCGCTTCGCCGTCATCAACGGCAACACCGTCGCCCAGGGCGAGCGCCTGGACGGGGCCCGCATCCTGACGATCGGCGACGGCGAGGTCCGGGTCCGCAGCCACGGGCGCACCGTCACCCTGCGTGTGCTTCCCGGGACCGCCGTACGCAAGCAGAGGAGTCGAACACAGCCATGAGTCAGTCGTTGCACCTCCTGTGCCGGCTAAGCGCTGTCCTGATGGCGGCCGGCCTGAGCGCCTGCCAAAGCGTGCCGTCCGGGAGCAACAGCGCCGGCAAGGCGATCGAGCAGGCACTGCAGCCGCAGAAGCCCGGTCACACCGCATCGGCGCCGCAACCGCCCGAGGCCGTGCAGAACGCCCTGCTGCCGCCGGTTACCGTCCAGGCACCCCACCAGACACCGCCCAGCCAGCAACGCTTCAACGTGAGCGTCAACGCGGTACCCGCCCGGCAGTTCTTCATGGGACTGGTGAAGGACACGCCCTACAACATGGTCGTGCACCCGGACGTGAAGGGGAAAATTTCCCTGGACCTGAAGAATGTCTCCGTCGACGAAGTGATGAACACGGTGCGCGATGTCTACGGCTACGAGTTCCGGCGCGAGGGCAACCTGTTCGAGGTGCTGCCGGCACGCCTGCGCTCGCGGATCTTCCACGTCAACTATCTCAACATCCGCCGCACCGGCACTTCGGAGACACGGGTCAGCTCCGGCGGTATCAGCGAAGGGCCGTCCAACAACGGCAACGGCAACTCCAACAGCAACAGCAACAGCGCCAATCCCACCGGTACCACCAACACCATGGCCGGCGGCAATGGCAACGACTCCTCCCAGCAGCCCCAACAGCTGTCCGGCAGCGCGGTGACCACCCAGTCGAACGCGGATTTCTGGAGCGGCCTGAAGACCGCTCTCAAGCTGCTGGTGGGCGACAAGCACGGCCGCAGCGTGGTGGTGGATGCCCAGTCGGGCATTATCGTGGTGCGGGCCATGCCCAACGAGCTGCGGGACGTGGCCGACTTCCTTCACGCCACCCAGAACTCCGTCCAGCGCCAGGTGATCCTGGAGGCGAAGATCCTGGAAGTGGACCTGAACCACGGCTTCCAGTCCGGCATCAACTGGGCGGCCCTGGGCCAGCCCGGCAGCGGCAACTCCATCGTCGCCGGCCAGGTGGGCGGCGGCACGCTGCTGGGCAGCGCGGGCCAGTCGAGCATCGCCGGCAACACCGGCAATCTCAACCCCCTCAACTTCTCGCCGCTGAACGGCACCACCACGTCCGCGTTCGGCGGCATGTTTTCCCTGGCGCTCAATCTGAACGACTTCAACGCCTTCATCGAGCTGCTCAAGACGCAGGGCAGCGTGCAGGTGCTGTCCAGCCCGCGGGTGGCCACCGTCAACAACCAGAAGGCGGTGATCAAGGTCGGCACCGACGAGTACTTCGTCACCAACGTCAGCACCAACACCAGCACCACCAGCGTCGCGGGCATCAACCAGAGCGTGAACGTACAGCTCACGCCGTTCTTCTCAGGCGTTGCCCTGGACGTGATTCCCGAGATCAGCAGCCACGGCGAAGTGATCCTGCACGTGCATCCCTCGGTGAGCAACGTGACCGAGAAGAACAAGAAGATCGCGGTTTCCACCGATACCAATCTGGACATACCCCTGGCACTCAGCAGCATCCGCGAGTCGGACACCATCATCCGCGCCCACAGCGGACAGGTGGTGGTCATCGGCGGACTGATGAAGAACCAGGTCCAGGATTCGGTGGCCTCCACCCCGGTGCTGGGCGACCTGCCCGTGGTGGGCAATCTGTTCCGCCACACCAAGCGCACCAACGTGAAGAGCGAGCTGGTGATTCTGCTGCGCCCCATCGTGGTCAAGGGCAACGGCGAGTGGGCCGGCAGCCTGCAGCGCACGGCGCGCCGCATCAGAAACATGGACTCCGCCGCACAACGGGACACACACAACCCTTAACGACACCAGGCAGCGTTGAGATCAGGCATGTACCTGGAGCACTTCCAACTGGACAAGGCGCCGTTCACCCTCACGCCGGACACGGGCTTCTTCTATGCCCATGCCAGTCAGCGGGAGGCGCTCAACGTGCTGCGGGTGGCGCTGGGCAGCGGCGAAGGCTTCATCAAGGTCAGCGGCGAAGTGGGTACCGGCAAGACGCTGCTGTGCCGCCAGCTGCTCAATACCCTGGGCGGGGAGTTCGTCACCGCCTACATACCCAATCCCCAGCTCACGCCGGCGGCGCTGCGCATGGCGTTTGCCGAAGAACTGGGCCTGTCGTTTCCCCGCAATCTGGGCCAGCACCGGCTCACCAAACTGATCAACGAGCGGCTGGTGGAGCTCAACGCGGCGGGCAAGCGGGCCGTGCTGCTCATCGATGAAGCCCAGGCCATGCCCGAGGACAGCCTGGAGGCGCTGCGTCTGCTGACCAACCTGGAGACCGAACACGACAAACTGCTGCTGGTGGTGCTGTTCGGTCAGCCCGAGCTGGATCGCAGACTGGCGCAGGCGAGCATCCGCCAACTCAGGCAGCGCATCGTGTTTTCCTATCGGCTGCGGCCCCTGGACCGTGCGGCCGTCGCCCGGTATGTGGCCCACCGGTTGCGGGTGGCGGGCCACGCCGGCCCGCCTCTGTTCAGCCCCCGCGCGCTGCGCCGGCTGCACGGCGCCACCGGCGGCGTGCCGCGGCTGGTGAACGTGGTATCCCATAAGGCGTTGATGCTGGCCTACGGCCGCGGCGAACGACGGGTGAGTGCGCGCCACGTGCAGCGCGCGGCGGCGGACACCGAAGCGGCGCACACGACGCGCCTGGTGCCCCTGTGGTACGGCACCCTGGGCGCGGTCACCACATTGGCCGGCGTGGGCATGTACTACGTGTGGAGCCTGGCCCGATGAGCGTCGTGAACGACATGCTCAAGGACCTGGAAAGACGCCGGGCGGACGCCGACCAGACCGTTGACCTGGAAGGCCTGGTGGCGACCGCGCCGCCGATGCGCGAACGGCTGCAGGCACTGAAGTGGGCGGCTCTTGGCGGCGCCGTCACCCTGGCGGCCGCCGGCGCCTGGCAATGGATGGACACGCAGCACGCAGCGGCCGTATCGACCGCCACCACCGTCGCGGTGGCGCCTGCCGACACCGCGGGGGCGACCCACGCCCGGCATCCGGTTGCGCCGGCCCCTCAGGCCGCACCCGAACCACGGCCCCCGGCCAAAGACGGCAAGCCGCGGGTCGGCGCCACCGGGCCCGCACCGAAAAGCGCCGCAAAAGCATCCGCTGCTGCGCTCATGCACGCGGGCCCGCCCTTCCAACGTATCCTGCCGGCGGAGCCGGGACCCGCCCGGGTCAGGGCCGCGCCCGCTTCACCGGCCCGCCACACGCCGGCCCAACATACCGGCCCGTCGAGCCGGCAGGCCCAGGCCGGCGCTCACGTTCAGGAGCGGGCGGAGGCCGGCCACACGCCGGCAACCGGCACCGACCGCAAGGCCGTGCGAAGCCACCGGCAAGCCCCCGACGGCATGACCAAGCAGATGTTGCCGCTGTCGCCCCACGAACGGGCCGGGCAGCTGTGTCGCAAGGCGCTGCAGCGGTTGCAGCGGGGCGATCTGATGAGCGCCGAGACACTGTTGCGCAGGGCGCTGGAGGTGGCGCCCCGGAACCGGCAGGCGCGGGCGTCCCTGGCGGCGCTGCTGCTCCAGCAGAAGCGCCGCACGGAAGCCGCCGCGCTGCTGGTGGCGGGTCTGCGCAACCAACCCGGGGATCCGGACTACGCCAAGCTGTACGGGCGGCTGCTGGCCGGCGAAGGCCATACCAAACAGGCGGTGATGGTCATGGAGAAGGCGCTCCCGGCCGCCGGCGACGATCCCACCTTCCACGCTCTGCTGGCAGCGCTCTATCAACGCCTGGGTCGCAACGGGAAAGCGGCGGCGCAATACCGCAGCGCACTGTCGTCCGACCCCACCGAGGCGGTGTGGTGGATGGGGCTGGGAATTTCCCTGGAGAACCTGCACGCCGACCAGCAGGCGGCGGCCGCCTACCGACAGGCCCTGGCGCTGCCGGGATTGGACAACCGTTTGCGCGATTACGTGACGGGCCGGCTGCAGGCGGTGGACGAATCCCAGGACAGCCAACAGGTGACGCCATGAGTGCCCAGCCGCAACGCAAGAGAATGCGCATCGGCGACCTGCTGGTGGAAAACAAGGTCATTTCCGAGGCCCAACTGCAGGCCGCGCTGGCCGATCAGAAGAAGAGCGGCCGCAAGCTGGGTCGGGTGCTGGTGGAAAACGGCTTCATCGACGAGGACGCCCTGCTGCAGTTCCTGTCGCGGCTGCTGGACATTCCCTATGTGGACCTGACCCACTTCGAGCTCGATCCCGAGTTGGTGAACAAGCTGCCCGAGACCTACGCGCGCCGCTACCGTGCCCTGGTGCTGAAGGCGTCCGGCGACGGGCTGCTGGTGGGCATGGCCGATCCCACCGACATCTTCGGCTACGACGAGCTCAGCCGCATTCTCAAACAGCCGGTGACCCTCGCGGTGGTCAAGGAAAGCGACCTGCTGCGCTACATCGATCAGCTCTACCAGCAGGGTGCCCAGCTCAAGACCCTGGCCAACGAAGTGGGCCAGGACATGGCCGACAACGCCTTCGACCTGGGCGCCCTGAGTACCAACGCCGGGCAGAGCGACGCGCCGGTGGTGCGCCTGATCCAGACGGTGTTCGACTCGGCGGTGAAGGCCGGCGCGTCGGACATACACGTGGAACCGGACGAGGAGGTGCTGCGCATCCGGCGGCGCATCGACGGTGTGCTCCACGAGCAGGTGATGGACGACAAGCGCATCGCTTCGGCGGTGGTGTCGCGCCTGAAGCTGATGGCCGGCTGCGACATCTCCGAGCGCCGGCTGCCCCAGGACGGTCGCTTCAGCCTGCGCGTGCAGGACAAGAACATCGACGTGCGCCTGGCCACCATGCCCACCCAGAACGGGGAGGCGGTGGTGATGCGCCTGCTGGACCACGGCGCGGCCATGCGCAGACTGGACGAAGTGGGGATGCCGGAGCAGTTGCTGGCCGGCTTCCGCCGCATCGTGCACAAACCCCACGGCCTGGTGCTGGTCACCGGACCCACCGGCAGCGGCAAGACCACCACCTTGTACGCCGCGCTGTCGGAGCTGAACCGGCCCCAGCAGAAGATCATCACCGTCGAAGACCCGGTGGAGTATCGCCTGCCCCGCATCAACCAGGTGCAGGTGAACACCAAGGTGGGACTGGATTTCGCACGGGTGCTGCGCACCGCCTTGCGGCTCGATCCCGACATCATGCTGGTGGGCGAGATCCGCGACCGTGATACGGGCGAAATCGCGCTGCGGGCCGCGCTCACCGGCCATCTGGTGCTGTCGACACTGCACACCAACGATGCCGTGAGCAGCGCCCTGCGGCTCATCGACATGGGTCTTGAAGGCTATCTGGTGGCCGCGTCCGTGCAGGCCATTCTGGCCCAGCGTCTGGTGCGGCGCATCTGCGACCGCTGCAGCACCGAGGCCGACCTGGAACCGGGCGAGCGGGCCTGGCTGCAGAGCGTGTCGGGAGAGCAGTCTGCGGACGGGTCGTTCATGCGCGGCAGTGGCTGCAACAACTGCAACCACACCGGCTTTCGCGGGCGCATCGGTGTCTATGAGCTGCTGGTGCTGGACGGCGAGCTGGTGGACTGCCTGCGGCGCAACGACCACAGCGGCTTCGAAGCGGCCGCGCGCGCCCAGCCCGGCTACCGGCCGCTGGTGTTGAACGCGCTGGACTACGCCCGCCAGGGCGTCACCACCCTGGACGAGGTCATGCGCCTCAGCGGTTCGGTGGAGTAACCCGGGCGCGGCCATGGCACTGTTTCAGTACAAGGCGCGCGGAACCCGCGGCGACGCCGTGGAAGGCACCATCGAAGCGGCCAGTGCCGATGCCGCCGCCTCGCGCCTGATGGAAGGGGGCCTGACGCCGGTGGATATCGGCCCGGCGAAGGCCAAGAACGACGCGGGCGGCGAACTGCAGCGATTGTTTCCGCAGCGGGTGGGGACGCCCGACCTCATCCAGTTCAGCCGCCAGATGCACAGCCTGACACGGGCGGGCGTACCGCTGCTGAGCGCTCTGACCGGTTTGGCCGGCACCACCCGCAACCGCACCCTGGCCCAGACCCTGTCCGAAGTGGCCGAGAGCCTGGGGGAGGGCCATGATCTGGCCACGGCCCTCAGCCGTCACCCCAAGGTCTTCTCCCTGTTCTATGTCAGCCTGGTGCGGGTCGGCGAAACCAGTGGGCGTCTGCAGGAAGTCTTCCAGCAGCTGGCGTTTTACCTGGAGCGGGAAAAGACCACCCGGGACCAGGTGCGCTCGGCCCTGCGTTATCCCCTGTTCGTGCTGACTGCCATCGCCGTCGCCATGGTGGTCATCAACGCGTTCGTCGTGCCGGCCTTTGCGGGTGTGTACGGCCATTTCGGCGCCCGGCTGCCGGTACCCACCCGCATACTGGTGGCCATTTCCGATTTCACCGTGCAGCACTGGGTTCTGCTGGTGATGGTTCTGGCCGGCACGGTGGTCGGGGCCCGGTTCTATGTGCAGAGCGACGAAGGCCGCTATCGCTGGGACAAGCTCAAGCTGCGGCTGCCGCTGGTGGGGCCGGTGATCTATCAGGCCACCCTGGCCCGCTTCACGCGCCTGTTCGCCATGGCCCAGAGCGCCGGCGTGCCGCTGATCACCGGCCTGTCGGTGGTGGCCAGGGCGTTGGACAACCGCTACGTGGAGGAACGCATTCTGGGCATGCGGGCGGGGGTGGAACGGGGCGAGTCCCTGGGACACACCGCCGCCGGCAGCGGGATCTTCGATCACCTGGTGCTGCAGATGATCGCGGTGGGCGAGGAGTCGGGGACCATCGACGAGCTGTTGAACGAAGTGGCCGACTACTACGACCGGGAAGTGGACTACACGGTGGCGAAGCTGAGCGCCGCCATCGAGCCCATCCTGACGGTGGTCATCGGATTGATGGTGCTGGTACTGGCCCTGGGAGTGTTCCTGCCCATGTGGGATCTGGCGCAGGCCACCCTCCATCACGGCTGAAGAGCCGCCCCGGGGCGGCAGAGGGGGAAGGGCGAGCCGGCGCAGCCGGCCGAAAATCGGGGAAGTTTACTCAAGAACCATTGAGGATTTGTCGATACAGGTCACATAACCGGAGCCGAGGGCTCAAGACAAGGGAGACGCAAGATGAAGCGGCAACGTGGTTTTACTTTGATCGAGCTGGTCATGGTGATCGTCATTCTGGGCATTCTGGCAGCCACCATCGTGCCGAAGTTTGTGGATCTCAGCAGCGATGCGACCACCGCATCCAATGCGGCCGCCACGGCATCGGTGAGAACAGCATTGGCTGCTTCCATCGGTAAGCTCAAGACCTATCCCACGCTGACCCAGCTGGCTACCTATGTGCGTGGTCAAGGCGTCGGGGTCCACACAGGGAACGATGGGATCGAGTTCACCAGGAATGGTGCAACCGTTGTGGTCCCGACATTCACCGACGACACCTGCGCCACGGCAACCGCGAACGCCGGTGACGTGGTGAAGTGTATCGGAAACGCCTCCTAAGAGGGCTTAGGGCGTGGACTTGGCGATGACGGGCCGCGCAGGC
>DATFML010000486.1:0-5630 GCA_035266965.1 Gammaproteobacteria bacterium | reverse complement strand
GTGGGCATGAAATGCGGGACATTCCGCTCGTTCTGGGGTTATTTGGCGCTGAAGGCCGAAAATATGCCCCATGATGGTGCAAATCGTGCCGGGCAGGCAGCGATTGCGTGCCTGCCGACGTTCAGTCCGACAGGCTGCTAGCAAGCCGTCCCATCGAATGCAAGCGCTGCCACGACCCTGCCGTGCGGCCGGGATCGCCGGTTCCCGGTGGGTAGCCCCTACCGGCCGATGCCCGTGCCGGATCGACTCGCGCGAACCGTCCCTACCGCCCCGGATTCTGGTGTTTGCGTGCCGATGCCAGGTATCGGAAAGTTTCCTCCACTTCAGTCTGGAGGACGGCCGGCTGCCAGGGTTTGGTCAGGAACTTGTAGACCCCGCCGCGGTTGACGGCCTGCGTGACCGTGTTCACGTCCCCATAGCCGGTCAACATGATGCGCACCACGGCCGGGTGGAGCTCCTTCACACGTACCAGCAACTCCGTGCCGCTCATTTCGGGCATGCGGTCATCGCAGATGAGCACGTCCACCGACTCCAGAGCGAGGGTGTGGAACGCCTCCTGGGCACTGCGTGCGGTGAATATCCGGTAACCGCCGGGACGCAGGGTCGCCTCCAGTGTCTGCAGCACCGTAGGCTGGTCGTCCACCAGCAGCAGGGTCGGCCGCTCGTCGTGGGATCTCTCGGGCTCGCTGAACTTCCGGTCCAGCAGGGTGGCGACCTCCCCGGCCGGTAGCGGCCGGCTGAAGTAGTAGCCCTGCAGTTCGTCGCAGTGACGGTGTACCAGCGTGGTCAGTTGGGCGCGGTTCTCTATGCCTTCGGCGACCACTCCCATGCCCAGGCTGTGGGCCATGGCGATAATGGCGGTGGCGATGGATTGATCGTCCGGGTTGGAGACGATGTGCTCGATGAAGGATCGATCGATCTTCAGTCGGTCGATGGGGAAGCGCTGCAGCCGTCCAAGGGAGGAATAGCCGGTGCCGAAATCGTCAATGGACAGCTCCACGCCTCCCGCCTTGAGGGTCTGCAGGATGTGGGCGGCCTGCGGATTGGCCATCAGGGCGCTTTCGGTCAGTTCCAGCTCCAGCAGCTGAGGGTCGATGCCGCTTTCCTCGATGGCCGTGTGGACGGCGGTCGGCAGGCCGTCGTCGGCCAACTGACGGCCCGACAGGTTGACCGCCATGCGGATCGGGGGATGGCCCTGTCGGCGCCACTCGGCCGCCTGCATGCAGGCGGCGCTCAGTACCCAACGGCCCAGGGGCAGAATGAGCCCGGTTTCTTCGGCCAGCGGAATGAACCGGTCCGGCGTGACCAGTCCCAGTTCCGGATGGTGCCAGCGAATCAGGGCTTCCACCCCGGTGACTTCGCCGGTGCGGGCGCCGACCTGAATCTGGTAAAAGAGCTCGAATTCCCGGTGGTCGATGGCGCGTCGCAGACTGTTCTCCAGCTCGAAGCGCTCGCAGGCGGCCGCCGTGAGGTCGGCGGTATAATACTGGTAGGTGTTGCGGCCGAGCTCCTTGGCCCGGTACATGGCCGCGTCTGCGTTCTTGAGCAGCGTCCGGGCATCGTCGCCGTCCCGGGGGGAAATGGCCACTCCGACGCTGGCCGTTATGTAGACCTCTCTGCCGTTCAGGGAGAAGGGGGCCTCCAGCGCCGACAGGACTTTGCGCGCCACGTGCCCGATGTCGTTCACCGTGGGACTGTCTTCCAGCAGGACCACGAATTCGTCGCCACCCAGTCGCGCCACGGTGTCCTCCTCGCGCATCTGGCGAGTGAGCCGGGCGGCCGCCTCCCGCAGCAAATCGTCGCCCGCCGGATGCCCCAGCGAATCGTTGATGTTCTTGAACCGGTCCAGATCCAGGAACATGACCGCTACCGCGTGTTCATGACGGCGCGCGACGGTGAGTGCGTGGTCAACCCGCTCCAGCAACAGCAGCCGGTTCGGCAGGCCGGTCAACGGGTCGTGGTGAGCCAGGTGGTCGAGCTGGCGCTGTGACTCCTTGATGGCGGAGATGTCGGAGAACACGCCCACATAGTGGGTGACCATCTGCTGTTCGTCCCTGACGGTGCTGACCGTCAGCCATTCGGGGTAGATGTCCCCGTTCTTGCGCCGGTTGTAGACCTCACCCTGCCATTGTCCGGTCTCGGCCAGCGAGTCGTACATGGCACGGTAGAAGCTCCGGTCATGCATGCCGGACTTGACGACACTCGGGTTGCGACCGATGACCTCCCCGGGCCGGTAACCGGTAATACGGCTGTACGCCGGATTGACCGCCACGATGCGCCGTTGCGCATCGGTAATGACCACCCCGTCGGCCGTGCATTCGAAGACGGTGGCGGACTGCCGCAGGCTGTCCTCGATTTCCTTGCGACGGGTGATGTCCTGAATGATTCCAACGATCGTCCGGGGCGTGCCGCCAGCGCCGGGTATCGCTTCCGCAAGGCAGTGAACCACCTTGGTGGCACCGTCCGGGGTGACCAGCCGATAGTCCAGACTGAACGAGGTGCCGTGCTCGACGGCTGCGCGCAAGGCCGCATCGACCGCCGGGCGGTCGTCGGGGTGGACGGTATCGAGAAATTCCTCCCGGTTGCGCGGGCAGTGGTGGGCCGTCAGCCCCAACACCCTGCCGGTTTCAGGAGAGCACCTGACCGAGTCGCTTTCGGTCTGCCATTCCCAGTTGCCCATGTGGGCGATCTGTTGGGCCTTGCGCAGGCGCGCCGCGCTGGCGCGCAGCGCCCGCTCGGCCCGCCGGCGCTCCGCGCGCTCGCGCAGCGCGCCGATGCCGAAGGCCAGGTCGCTGGCCAGTTCGGCCAGCAGGTCGGTTTCCAGGCTGTCGAAGGCGTCCCGGTCGGCGGCGTAGATGGACAACGTGCCGAAGACCCTGCCGTCAAGGGTCAGGGGCAGGGCGATAGTGGAGGCGAAGCCGCGCTTGGAGGCCTCTTCACGCCAGGGGGCGAAGCGCGGATCGTCTTCCACGTTCATGGCTACCGGCTGACCCGTGCGTACAGCCAGACCGAAGGGGCCCTGCCCGTCGGACACATCGTCCCAGACGATGGGCCATGTGCTCAGGTAGCCGTCTTCGTGGCCGGCATGGGCCACTGCCCGGGCGGGCTTTGCCGGCGTGTGGTCTATGTAGCCTACCCAGGCGAATCGGTAGCCGGCGGTGTCCACGACCACCCGGCATATGGCGTCCAGCAACTGCTGTTCGTCGGTGTTGCGCACCAGGGCACGGTTGCAGGCGCTCAGCGCCGTCAGGGCTCTGTTGGTGCGGTTCAGCGCGGACTCCGCCTGCTTGCGGGCGCTGATGTCCCGCACCACCGCCAGCACGCTGCCGATGGGACTGTCGATGGCCTCGAGCCGGCGTAGCCGCACTTCCACCGCAAAGGTGCTGCCGTCCCGGCGGCGGACCACGCCCTCCAGATCCACCTTTTCGCCCCGGTGGGCGCGGGCCAGCAGGGTTCTGGCCTCGTCCTCGGATTCAGGTGCGGCGATCAACTCCCGCAAAGGCAAGGCCAGCATGGCCCCGCGGTCGTAGCCCAGGACCTCGAGAGCCCGGCTGTTGGCGTCGAGAATGCTGCCGTCCGGTCGGTGCAGGAAGATCATGTCCGGCGAGGCTTCGTACAGCGCCTGCAGGTGGGCATTGGTTTCCCGTTGGCGCTGTTCGGATCGCAGACGTTCGGTGACGTCGCTCAGCACACCCATGTTGGAAACCGCCCGGCCGTCGGCGTCCCGTTCGATCAGGGAGCGCACCTCGAAATCGCGCGGCTCCGCGCGGTGGCGGGGCTGCAGACGCAGCTTCATGGTGAGCAGCGAGTCTGTCCCGGCAAGAAATTCACGCACCTTTGCGGTGACGGCATCGCGATCCTCGTCGGGCAGCAGCCGTTGCCAGAGCAGGGGATCGTCCACAAACGCCTGGGGCGGGAGGCCCAGCAGTGGCCGTACGGCGCCGTTGACAAGGGTCACACCGAGGGTGTCCGGGTCCAGGGTGAAGAGAATATCGGGTACGCCTTCGACGAGCCGGCGCAGCTGGGCCTCGGTGGCGCGCAGGCTGACTTGCGTTGCCCCCTGCGCAGAGGCGTCCCCCTGTTCGCGATCGGAGAGGATGTCCTTTGGATAATGGTTAAGCACAGGGTGTTCGTCGGCTCGCGACGCCATGGATGTGTGGGGCTTCCCGTCGTGTGCTGGGACGGGGCCGGAATTGCCCAGGTTAGCGGCAGGTCCCGGCCCGGCTTGACGCACAGTTGCTTCCGGGGCGTGCGGGCGGGGTGGGGCGCCGCCTGCGGCCGGGGTTTTACCCCGGCTCATCCTTGGTTAACCTTAAGGCCTGTTAACACTATAGGGACCAACGCTGTTGTGGCTGAGAATCCGCCAATCAAGGCGCGAGGAGCGAGGTTTGGTGATTCCAGATGAGTGACGAACAACGCCGAGTGGTGGATTCTCAGCCACGACCCGAAGGGCCGGGCCCTATAGTGTTAACAGGCCCTGATACATAACAAGGTTTGGAGGTTGAGTGTGTCGGCACCGGGATCGGGATGCCGGCCGCCTTGCCGGTCCTTACGCGGCACCGGACGCAATCCAGTCGTTCACTGGCCGTTTCCCTGGGGTGGATGTCATGAAGCGAGACAAGGCCGAGTTGGTCAGCGTGCCTGATGTTGCAGGCGAGTCGTCCGGAGAGACGGGACGCGTCGTTGCCATGGAGAAGCGTCTGCTGACGCGCATGCTGGCGGCGTGCGGGAGACCTCCGATCACACTGGTGCTGTGGGACGGCCAGGAGGTGACCCCCGCCGGCGCCACCCCGGTGGGACGGGTGCTGATACGGGATCGGGCGATGCTGTATCGCCTGGTGCTGAATCCGGACCTGGAGTTCGGCGAAGGCTACAGCAACGGACGCATCGAAGTGGATGGCGAATTGCCGGACGTACTGGTGGCCATCTACCGCGCCCTTTCGGCCGCCGGCTCGGGCAAACTGAAGGATCGGCTGATGGAGCGGCTCTATCGGCCGCGCCGCAACACCCTCGACCAGTCCCGTCACAACATTCATCACCATTACGACATCGGCAATGACTTCTACCGGTTGTGGCTGGACCGCCAGCTGGTATACACCTGCGCCTATTTTCCGACCCCGGAGGCGACGCTGGAAGACGCCCAGACTGCCAAGCTGGATTATGTGTGCCGCAAGCTGCGGCTTGAGCCCGGCGAGACGGTGGTGGAGGCCGGCTGCGGGTGGGGTGCGCTGGCATTGCATATGGCCCGCCACTATGGGGTCACGGTGCGCGCCTACAACATCTCGAAGGAACAGCTGGCCTTCGCCCGCGAGCGTGCCCAGGCCGAGGGGCTGGCCGGCCAGGTGGAATTCGTGGAAGGCGACTACCGGGAGATGGCGGGAGAGTACGATGCCTTCGTGTCCGTGGGCATGCTGGAACATGTGGGCGTGGCCAACTACCGGCAATTGGGGGACACCATCCACCGCTGCCTCAAGCGCGAGGGTCGCGGGCTGATCCACTCCATCGGCCGCGACCGCCCGGGGTTGATGAATGCCTGGATCGAAAAGCGCATCTTTCCCGGGGCCCGCCCGCCCAGCCTCGGGGAGATGATGGACATCTTCGAGCCGTCGCGCTTCTCGGTGCTGGATGTG
>DATFML010000485.1:0-2042 GCA_035266965.1 Gammaproteobacteria bacterium | reverse complement strand
CCGGGAATGGCAAGGGCAAGAGCAGTGCCGGTTTCGGCATGGTCGCGCGGGCCCTGGGTCACGGGATGCGGGTGGCGGTGGTGCAGTTCATCAAGGGCAGTTTTTCCACCGGTGAGGAGGCCTTCTTTCGGCGCTTCCCGGACGTGGCGTACCGGGTCATGGGCGAGGGGTTCACGTGGGAGACCCAGGACCGCGAGCGCGATGAACGCAGCGCCCAGGCGGCTTGGCAGGCGGCGGCCGGCTTTTTGAGTGATGCCACCGTGCAACTGGTACTGCTCGATGAGCTCAACATCGTTCTGAAGTACGGCTATCTGGCGCTGGAGGAGGTCGTGGAGTCGTTGGCGGAACGCCCATCACACCAGCACGTGATTATCACCGGACGGGGTGCCAGTCCGGTTCTCATTGAGCTTGCGGATACGGTGACCGACATGCGTGATGTCAAGCATGCGTTCCGCGCCGGCGTCCGAGCCCAGAAAGGTATCGAACTGTGAACGAGCACCGCTACTCGGACGCGGACCGCGAGGCGGTCTATCGGGCGATGGCCCAGCGACGCGATATGCGTCACTTCGTGCCCGATCCGGTCGACTCAGAGGTCCTGGAGCGGCTGCTGCACGCCGCGCACCTGGCACCCAGTGTCGGGTTCATGCAGCCCTGGCGGTTCATTCGCGTGACCGATCAGAGCTTACGGGGCGCTATCCAAGAGCTGGTGGACGCGGAGCGGCAAGAGACGGCGCGGGCACTCGGGGATCGGGGCGAGACTTTTCTGCGGCTGAAGGTCGAGGGCATTGCCCAGTGCGCGGAATTACTGGTCGTGTCCTTGATGGCAGGCCGTGACGCACACCTCTTCGGTCGACGGACGCTGCCGGAGATGGACTTGGCCTCCGCCGCCTGCGCCATCCAGAACCTGTGGCTTGCGGCACGCACCGAAGGGCTTGGTATGGGGTGGGTGTCGCTGTTCGAGCCGGTGGCCCTGGCGCAGTTGTTGGGTATTCCCGAGGGCGCTCGGCCCATCGCGATTCTCTGCCTCGGCCACGTGGAGGCGTTCTACGACCGACCGATGTTGGAGCAGAGCGGCTGGGCGCCCCGTCGCGCTTTGTCGGAACTGGTTTTCGAAAACCGGTGGCCCGGCGACGAAAACGATGGAGCGCGGCCATGAGCCCATCCGGGACGTCCCGGATGGGCCCTGCACTGGTGGTCAGCGCCCCGGCTTCCGGGCAAGGCAAGACGACCGTCACGGCGGCGCTCGCGCGGTATCACCGAAAACAGGGTCGGTGCGTGCGCGTTTTCAAGACAGGCCCCGATTTCCTGGATCCGATGGTGCTCGAGCGGGCATCGGGTGCACCGGTGTACCAGCTCGACCCCTGGATGGGTGGGGAGGCCCACTGCCGTACGCTGCTTTACGAGGCAGCCGCGGAAGCGGACCTGGTCTTGATCGAGGGCGTCATGGGGCTTTTCGACGGCGGTCCGTCGACGGCGGATCTGGCCGCCCGTTTTGATCTCCCCGTCCTGGCCGTGATTGATGCCTCGGCCATGGCGCAGAGCTTCGGGGCGGTGGCACTGGGTCTTGCGACCTACCGCCAGGATCTGTCTGTTTGGGGCGTTGTCGCCAACCGCGTCGGCGGTGTCCGGCACGCCGACATGCTGGCGGCCAGTGTGCCGGCAAGTG
The DNA here is from genome assembly GCA_035266965.1 of Gammaproteobacteria bacterium. Lineage (GTDB taxonomy): Bacteria > Pseudomonadota > Gammaproteobacteria > DATFLG01 > DATFLG01 > DATFML01. The sequence goes on along the minus strand of DATFML010000485.1, from coordinate 376 downwards.
TCCCGTTTCTAGGCGCGCTTTCCCGCGATGAGAGCATAGCGTTGCCGGATCGGCACCTCGGGCTTGTCCAGGCCGGCGAAATTGGCGACCTCGATCAACGCCTGGAGCAGGGGGCCCAAGCCGTGGAACGCGCGGGCTTAACGGCGCTCCCCCAACCGGTGGCCTTTCAACCCGCACGGGAGCCGGTCGGCCCGCCGCTGCTGTCCGGCGTGCGCATCGCGGTGGCGCGCGACGCGGCCTTTTCATTCCTCTACACCGCGAATCTCGACCTGCTGCAGTCCCTGGGTGCCAAGCTGGTTTTCTTTTCCCCACTGACGGACGCTTGCCTTCCCCCGGCCGATGCGGTGTACCTCCCCGGCGGATACCCGGAACTGCA
>DATFML010000484.1:0-4090 GCA_035266965.1 Gammaproteobacteria bacterium | reverse complement strand
CGCAGTTCCTGCTCCACGTTCTGGTGAAAGCCCAGCAAAGCCGAAGGCTCGAAGCTCAGAAAACGGAGGGTATGGGGAATGGCACCCTGTTCGTGAGCTTCCAGAACCGCCCGATTGAGGGCCATGTTCTCCGCCGCGCGGCGCAGTCCCGTATCGATTACCCGCCAGCGATAAGGGTCACGGCCACTCATGCGCTGCAGCAACCTCCGGCTGATTGGTTGCCCGCATCGACCACCCGGATGCCACCGAGAGTGCCGGTGGCTTTGGCAGGTTCCTGCGTGGCGCGTGCGGCACGTTCGTGTTCCAGCACAGCGTCCAGGTCAAGTTCGATACCGGTGCCGTTCTCGACCGCCATCACTTCATCGCCTACCGCAATGGAACAACAGGCGGGAGTGACCTGCACACGTCGCTCCAGACGCGCGGCCAGTTCGACCGTGCCGTCCGAGGGGTGGGCGATACCGTTCAGACCGGCCATGACCGCATAGCTGTCGATCTGCATCTTGGCCATGCCGGGCGGACGGGCACAGCCCAACAACAGGGGGGTATCCGGCAGGGCGTGGCGGGTGTCCATGAAGAAGCGGCCTACCGCGCCGCTGTCGGGCGTCACGAAGGGTCGATGGGCCGGGGCGTAGAACGGCATCACCACCACCAGAACCACCGCATCGGGAAGGTGGCGCTGAAGCATCTCCAATGCGTTCCATTCACCGAGCAGGTGGCCGTAGTGCAGCCCCACCACGATATGGGGAACCACCTTCATGTCTGTCGCTACCAAGGCCTCGAGAGTGGCTTCGAAGTCGTCCACCGTGCGCTTGAGGTGGTAGACCTGAGTGATGGTTTCCTGGGCGCCGATCACGTCCATCATGGCGGCGTCGATACCGGCCTGCGCCATGCACTGGGCGGTGTCCTCGTCCATGAGCGCCGTGTGGCTGGCGATCCTGAACCCGGGGAACTCGTCCTTGATGCGCCGGATGGTCGACCAGTAGGACCCGTACTCCACCTGGTTGCGGTGGTTGGATCCCCCGGTCAACAACATGCCCTGGCCGCCGTCGGCAACGATCTCGTTGACCACCCGCCACAGGTCTTCAGGCGTGCGGGCGGGGATCATGGGCTCCAGGATCTTGGCCTTGCAGTGGTCGCACTGCAGCTTGCAGTCGCCGCCGGTGATGGAGACCGCCGGCCAGGCACTTTTGCCGCAGGAAGACAGCTCGCTGGTGTTGAAGCTCTTGAAGGTGGGCGTATAGAAATTGATGCGCAGGTCCTGTCTTGAGGGCAGCGCAGGCCACCGAGCCTGCATGTCCCCTATCAGACTGCGATCCAGGGCGACGTCTTCCAACGCCTCCACCCGCTGGACGATGTCATACCAGTCACTCATAGGGATACCTCGGATAGGCGGAACGACCTGGACGGCCGGCCGCCGTCTCGAACCAACTCGCCGCTGTCAACGGCAGCACCGGGCAGCGGTCGCGCAAAGCCGCCACGGCGCAAAATGCTGAAGCGGACGGGTCCCGCCAGGCCATGGACCACCGGCCGCACCCGACCAAGGCGGCAAAGGGACAGTCCATCGACTGCCCCTTTGCCGGAACCGACCGCGTCGGGTCTCAGCAGCCGCCGAAACCCTCGGCTTCCATCTTGGCTTCCAGAGCCGAGAGCGCATCGGCCCCGGTCTTGAGGTCTGCCGAATCGGTATTCCAGTCGGCAGCCTTGATCTTCACCAGCCAGCCTTCCCCATAGGGGTCGTCATTGATCAGGCCAGGCTTGGCGGAGACGGCGTCGTTGATCTCGACAACCTCACCGGCCACCGGCGTCTTGGCAGGCCCCACCCACTTGCCGGACTCCACGGTGGCGCAGGACTTGTCCTTCTTTACATCCTTGCCGACCTTCTTCGGCGTATACGAGACAATGGTACCGGCCAGTGAGCAGGCATAGGAGGTCAACCCTACAGTGACCGTACCGTCACTCTCGGGCCGCGCCCAGACGTTGTTTTCGACGTTGTAATACAGGTCTTCAGGTATATTGCACCCACGTACGGCACCCATTTTTCTTGCCTCCTTAACGGACTGGTACTTGCTACGTATCGGGCCGTGTGCCGCCTCAGCGTTCAGGCTGACCCGGCGTGACGAAATTCAGAAGGACAAGACCTTGTCACAGGTCATGATTAGATCCGCGAGCGCACTGGCCCGTGAGACATGATCCACTTCAGGGATAAGGTCTGTCTGGACGTCGATTCTATACCCCGGCAATGCGGGCTGGCAAACGTGCAGGACCGCGCCCGCACGCTTCGCATCCCGAATGAAGTCGATGATTTTCTTGCCGCCCTCCATGGCCGCCAGATCGTCCGCCACACCCTTCTCCATGAGGCGGACACCCTCCATAGTGAAGAACATATTCACCTCTGCGTCCATGGACGCCAGCAGCGAGGCCAGATAAAAGGGCGTCGCGCAACGGTGGGGCGTACTGGGACCGGCCGTCACAATCATGACGACGGAGGCGTCCTCATTGTCGAGATACTGGTCGGGATCCATAGCCATGTCTATTTGATGTTGCGGCTGCAGTGAATGTCTTCCCGCAACGCACGCTCGCAATAGCCCTCATGGGCCGCATCCCCCGTCAAGAACTTGGCGAGGGCTTCGTCCGGGCCGGCGCTCGGGGTCACCCGCGCAACCCAGGCATTGTAGGGATCGCTGTTCAGAAGGGTGGGTGTGTCAAGGACATCCGGATTGCCTTCCTCGATGACGCAGTCGAAGAAGTTCGGGATCGGCCCCGCCCATTTACCGCTCTCGATGGTCGCCACCGGCTTGCCGGGCGGCCTGCGGGTCCCCGGGCGGCGTACCCGCACGTGGATGATCTTGCCGGCGATGGTCTGAGAGATGTCCGTCATCCCCACCGTCAGGCTCCCGTCTCCCTCCCGGCGCACCCAGATCTGGAATTCGTCGTCATAGAAGAGTTCCGGATGGAACTCGCAGCCGTTGCATTCCATAGGAGCGAGCGTTCGTCAGCTTCCAGACACGCGACAGGTGCAGGGACCAGCGCCTCTGCACCGCGACGGGAAACGGGTGCCGCCGGCGACCGGCGGGGTCGCCGACGGCGGGATGTTTCCGCTAGATGATGCCCTTGTCCTTCAGAACGCCGATGGAGTCGCTGACGTTCTCGTGCACACCCAGTTTGCGGGCGGACAGGCCCATTGCCAGACCGAGCAACTGGGTGAAATAGATCACTTTCACGTTGGTCTTGATGCCGAATTCCTTCTCCGCACGGACCTGATGCATTTCCAGGCCCGAGTGGCAGGTCGGACATTCCGTAGCGATGACCTCCGCTCCGGAGTCCTCAGCGGCCTGCAGCAGGTTCAGGACCAACTGGGTGGAGGTATCCGCATCCGACAGGGTATGGGCACCGCCGCAACAGGCGGTTTTCAAAGGATAGTCCACATTGATGCCGCCGGCCGCCGCCAGCAGGTCATCCATGAAATGTGGCTTGTAGCTGGACTCCGAACCCGGACCCTGGTCCTTCTCCGGGAAGATCTGCCGCGGCCGCGTATACATGCACCCGTAGTAGTTGGCGATCTTCAGCCCGTTGAGGCTCTTCCTGAGTTTCTGCTTGATCCCTTCCGGCCCCAGCTCTTCCATCAGCCATTCCAGAAGGTGCAGAGTGCGCACGTCGCCCTTGTAGACGGGGTCGTCCGATTTGCGGGCCAGGTCCTGGACAGTGTCCATGGCCTTCTCGGAAGTGGCCGTCTCGAATTCCGCCTTCTTCAGGTTGTGATAGCAGCCGTTGCACGGCGCCATCACCGCATCCAGCCCCATCTGCTCGCTGGCGATCGCCAGATTGCGCGCGGACAGATAGGTCTGCAGCATGGGATGGACGTTCTTCACCTCCATGGCGCCGCAACAGTTGTAGTCGCGCAGGTTCTCCATCTCCAGGCCCAGCGCCTTGACCAGCACGCGGGTGGACTTGTCGTAGGGGCCACCGGAGCCCTCCAGGGCACACCCGGGATAATATGCGACCTTAGCCATGGCTGGCCTCCTTCTGTTCCCGGACGTATGCACGCAGCACGTCACCGGTCTTGCCCCAGCTCTTGGTCTTGGGCGTGAAT
>DATFML010000483.1:0-2470 GCA_035266965.1 Gammaproteobacteria bacterium | reverse complement strand
CACGCCCATTTCCGAGGCCATCACCACCAGGTCGTCGTCGGTGATCAGGTAGCGGGCCGGGCGCAGGCCGTTGCGGTCCAGGGTGGCGCCGATCTGGCGGCCATCGGTAAAGGCCATGGCGGCGGGCCCGTCCCAGGGTTCCATGAGGGCCGCGTGGTACTCGTAGAACGCCCGCCGTTCGTCGTCCATCAGCGGATTGCCGGCCCAGGCTTCCGGAATCAGCATCATCATGGCGTGGGCCATGGGATAGCCGCCGGCCACCAGCAACTCCAGGGCGTTGTCGAAGCTGGCCGAGTCCGACTGGCCTTCGGCGATCAGCGGCCAGAGCTTGGCCAGATCGTCGCCCAGCAGGTTCGATGCCATGGAATGATGGCGGGCCCGCATCCAGTTGATGTTGCCGCGCAGGGTGTTGATCTCGCCGTTGTGGGCCAGGAAGCGGAACGGCTGGGCCAGATCCCAGGACGGGAAGGTGTTGGTGGAAAAGCGCTGGTGGACCAGCGCCAGGGCGCTGACCATGCGGGTGTCCCGCAGATCGGCATAGTAGCTGTCCACCTGATTGGAAAGCAGCATGCCCTTGTAGACCACGGTGCGGCTGGACAGGGAGTTGACGTAGAAGGCCTCCGCGCCTTCCAGGCCCGCTTCCGCCACGGCGTTCTCCATGCGCCGGCGGATCACGAACAGCTTGCGTTCGAAGGCATCCTGATCGGCGCATCCGGCGGCGCGCCCGACCAGCAGCTGGCGCACCACGGGCTCCACCGCCTTCACGCTTTCGCCCAGGCCGGTGTTGTCGGTGGGGACATCCCGCCAGCCCAGCAGCGTCTGGCCTTCTTCGGTCACCAGGTTTTCGATGATCTGCTCACACCGGCGCCGACCGGCTTCGGACTGAGGGAGGAACATCATGCCCACGCCGTAGTCGCCGGACGCCGGCAGATCGACACCCTGCGCGGCGCATTCCTCGCGCAGGAAGGCATCGGGGATCTGCAGCAGCAGGCCCGCACCGTCGCCGGCCAGGGGATCGGCGCCCACGGCGCCCCGGTGGGCCAGGTTTTCAAGAATATTCAGGCCCTGACGGACGATCGCATGGCTCTTGTGGCCTTTGATATGGGCCACGAAACCGACGCCGCAGGCGTCGTGCTCATTGGTCGGGTCGTACAGACCCTGTTTGGGTGGCAAAGTCCCGCGACTCATGTCCGACCTCGTTGCTCAGTACCTTCAAGGATTGTGCTCTGGGGGGGGCGGGTGACCGGCCTGCCGGCACACGGGGTGCGGTGTCGGTGGCAGCCCCCCACAGGCGGCCAGCTGCGCCCGGTTGGGGGCCCGGCTATTCAAAATTGGGCCATGCAGAATAAAGGAGATGGCAATTTTGTGCCAGTGGTTTAACGAAAAAGCGTGCTCAATCACGGGTATTGCCCGCCCCGGTTGACCTGTACTCCACCGCTCCCGCCGGGGAGCCGACGGCCTCTTCAGGCGGCGGTGACCGACCGGTCCCAAAGCGTTCCCGCGGCACTTCGCCGGTACGGCTCGAGCAGGCGTTTCCCTCGGCCGCGGTGGCCTGCGCTGAGAACCGCCATGCCGGTCCGGCAGCCCGACGTGCACGGGAAGCCATAGAAAGCCGAAAGCCCTCAGCACCGGTGTGCTGCCTTGCCGGTGCTGTCATCGGCGGCGCTGGTGGCGTGGTGGTGCAGCGATGCCTACAAGTATAGACCGCGCTGGGTTGTCCCTGTCGGAGAGTGCCGATATTTTGATTTTATTATCAGCGCGGTAAGTGCGCTGATCTGGTGCGTCGCCGGGGCTGTGCCTGCCCCGTTGCGGGGCGAATCGGCGGCTGCGATCCGACAGGGTCAATGCCGCTTTTCCCTTCCCTGGCATCGCCGTCCGGCGATGCGGCCGGGCGACACGGCTTTTGCCCGCTGCGGGCCTTGAGTTGGTGCGCCCCGGGGCTTCTCCAGGCTGCCGCGGACCCTACTGTGCTGCCTTGCGCCGCTCACGGATATCTTTCTGCACCGACGACAGCCGGCGAGCCCAGGGGCCACCTTTGCGGACCGACGCAGGCAATCCGGCGAGGGCCTTGTGGGCCGCCTGGATGTCGGGATAGACGCCGTACAGCAGCACGTACCAGGGCGCGCCCTTGAACTCGCCGGTGTAGTACATGGCCCGCTTGCCGAGGTGGTGCACCCGGATGAAGCGCCGTACCGATGCCTCATCCCGGGCTCCGAGCAGTTGCAGGGTATAGGCCTTGGGGTTCTGCTGCAGCAGCCAGGCGGCGCGGCCGGGTCCGCCGGTCGTCGGTGCCTGCGGTTCGGCCGCCGGGGCCGGGGCACTGGGTTTCGGCGTCGGTGTCGCTTCGGCTTTCGGTGCCTTTGCCGGGGCAGCCGGCGCCGCCGCGGCGGAGGACGGCGTCGGTGTGGCCGATTCCGTGGTTTTGGCCCCTGGCGGGGACGAGGGCGCTGGTTTGGCCGCTGGCGCCGGT
>DATFML010000482.1:0-7751 GCA_035266965.1 Gammaproteobacteria bacterium | reverse complement strand
AGGGTGGTATGACCCTGAATCGATTTTTCTCAAAGCAAAACAATTTTGGAGGCAATCAATGCGTATGCAAAAGACCCTGCTTTCCGTCGCCGTGGCCGCCGGGCTGAGTGCAGCCAGTTTGCCGGCCGCCGCCGCTCCGCTGGGTGCGACGGTGTATGGTGATCTCGCTCTGGCTCTCGTCAACCAGGGCTCCGCCGGTGCCGGCACACAGTCCAATACCACCCTGAACGACAACGTGTCCTTGCTGGGTGTGAGGGGTGACGCCGCCGTCATGGACGGCACCAAGTTCATCTACGACTTCAACTTCATTCTGGACATGGCTCACGGCGGTGCGAACCCCAGTACCCATCTGGGTTACATCGGGCTCGCCGGTCCCTACGGCACCGTCACCGCCGGTCGCGACAACGGCCTGTTCGTGGGCATGGTGGACGGAAGCACCTACCAGACCAACTGGTTCTACACGCCGGGCATGTCCGCCCTGCAGGTGGATACCGCGGTCAAATACGTCAGCCCCACCTACAGCGGCTTTCAGTTCGGCGTGCAGGCTTTCGATCTCGGCAAGAGCGCCAATTCGACAACCAACTACACTGTCGCCGGCACCTACGGCATGGGTCCGCTGACCTTCGGGGCGGGCTACACCGGTTATTCCAAGTACGGTGACGGGAGCAGCGAGTACACGGTATCGTCCGACACCAATCAGTTCGGTGAACCGACCAACACATTCGCTGGGGTGCTCCTCAAGAGCAAATTCGGTGTCAGTGCGGGTTACAAGATGGGTCCCTTTGGTGTGGTGGCGGCCTATGATTCGCGTAAACCCAGCGATGGGTTCGTGAGTTACATGCCTGTCTACTCTGCCTACGCTCCCGACGTCCAGATCGGCACTACCCCTGCTGTTTCCCCGCAGAACACCAAGGCCATCAATACCGTCATGCTGACCGGCTCCTATGCGGCCACCAGTGAGGTGACGCTGGTGGGCAACTGGTCCCATACCAACCAGAGCGGTACAGGGGGAGTCAAAGGCAACATCGTCACACTGATGGCGTCCTATGCGCCGGCTGACAATCTGTTCTTCTCGCTGGAGTTCCAGCATTCCGACAAGGACGCCAATGCCACCGGCATCACCGGCGCCACCTACGGCGGAGGAACCGAAAGCAGTAACGCCATTGCTGTGGGCGCGACCTACAGCTTCTGAGGCCCGTTGGTATGACCGGGTCGGGGCGCCTCATCCAGAGGCGCCCCCTGCGGGTCGTTGACCGTTGCGAGCCCTACCTCGTTACCAACGTTTGCGGGACGTTTCGTCCGTACCGGGGACCGTTGATCCCATACAGTGGGCCGCTGGGTTGCAGCCCTGCCGGTGTCGCAACCGCGTTTGCCGCTGCGACCGCCGGGGCGGTGTTGCCCCCGTACCGGGGGCCACTGATGCCATACAGGGGACTGCTGACGGATCGGTAATGGCCGGTGGCGGTTGTCGTTTCGCGGGCCACCACCGGGGCGGTATTCTGACCGTACTGCGGGCCGTTGATGCCGTACAGGACATCATCCGGCTGCTGTCCGCCCAGTTCGGCGGCCATGGCGCCGGCGGACATGACTAACGCAAGCACCGTCGACGCGACGGTGGCGGCAATCCATTCCATTTTCATGACAGACTCCTTGGGTATTGCTGAAAACCAACGTGCTCTGGAGTCTGCGTTGTGGCATACAGTCAGTCGTGGCGGTCTGCCATTTGCAGACTCCCCGTCTCCAAAGTTAGTCCCCTCCCCATGGGTGACAAGCCCCGGCAACCGCAGATCGGCAGTGGTATGGGGGATGCGCTGCCCAACAAGACGGTAAACGTATCGCCGCGACACATGTTGCCCACTGAAGGTTGTGCGGCTACCTGACCGGCGACGCCATGGAACGGCTCATGCACTACGACTTTCCCGGCAACGTGCGCGAGCTGCGCAATGTTCTGCAGCGGGCCGTGGCCCGGTGCCGCACGGGCGTCATCGACGCCGGGCACCTGCAGCTGGACAACGACGGGCGAGGGGACGAAAGCGAGCCCGTGCGTGATGCGGAGGCGAGTCTACTGCGGCTGGACGACATCGAGGCGCGCTACATCAGGACGCTGATCCATCGATTCCACGGGAACCGGCGTCAGGTTGCCGCAATGCTGGGAATCAGCGAACGCACCCTGTACCGCAAGCTCACGCGCTACGGATTGCGCTGAACGCCCGCCGCGGGGACCGTCCGGCGTTGTCGGACGCGGCTTGCGCGGGCCGGCACCGGCAGGCGTTCATGCCGGGGCCAGGCGGGCACCATACCCCTCCGTACGGCGGCTGGCCTGCTCGATCTCCGCGATGGGGGGCGGGTGACTGGTGTCCAGGGGAATGTCGTAGGTGATGGTGGCGCCGTAGGCTTCCGGTGCCTGGGGGTCCAGGCGCACCTTGTCGAACACCAGCAGGCGGGTGCCCAACTCGAAGCCTTCCTTGATGTCGTGGGTGACCATGAAGATGGTCATGCGGTGCTCTTCCCAGAGCCGCAGGATCAGCTTGTGCATGTCGGCGCTGATGCCGGGATCCAGCGCCCCGAAGGGTTCGTCCAGCAGCAGGATCCTGGGCTGCATGATGACCGACTGGGCAATGGACAGGCGCTGCTGCATGCCGCCGGACAGGGCGGTGGCGTATTTGTTGCGGGCTTCGTACAGGCCGACTTCCTGCAGCATCGCTTCCGCCCGCTCCACCGCCTCCCGGCGCCGGCGCCCGAACAGCCGGCCGAGCAGGGGAGCGGCCTGCAGCTCCAGGCCCAGCAGCACGTTTTCCAGCACCGTCAGGTGAGGAAACACCGAGTAGCGCTGAAAAACGATGCCCCGGTCCGGGCCCGGCTCGTCGGGCAGCGGCCGGCCGTCGATCAGAAACTGGCCGCGGGTGGGACGTTCCTCGCCCAGCAGCATGCGCAGGAAAGTGGTCTTGCCGCAGCCCGAAGCGCCCACGATGGTACAGAACGCGTGCTCCCTGACCTGCACGCTCACGTTTTCGAGCACGACCTGCTCGCCGTACTCCTTCCACATGTGATGCACGGCAACGGCGGTCATCAGCGATTGGCTCCGGCGTGGTACCAGGACAGCGCCCGGCGCGACAGCAGGCGCAGTCCGTAGTCCATGACATAGGCGAGAAAGGTGATCCACAGGACATAGGGGATGATGATGTCCATGGCCAGGTAGCGGCGCACCAGGAAGATGCGATAGCCCAGTCCGTTGGTGGCGGCGATGGCTTCGGCGGCGATCAGGAACAGCCAGGCCGCGCCCAGGGACAGGCGCACCGCGTCGATGAGCCGCGGCCACATCTGGGGCAGTATCACCCGGGTGATCAACTGCCAGCTGGACGCCCCCAGGGTCTGGGCCTTGATGATCTGCTCCCGGGGCAGCGCCGCGGTGCGCAGGGCGATGTCCCGGGCGATGAACGGTCCGATGCCGATGACGATCAACACCACCTTGGCGGTCTCGCCCAGTCCGAACACGATGAACAACACCGGCAGGATGGCCAGGGGCGGCACCAGCGACAGTGCCGATATCAGCGGCCCCAGGCCGGCGCCCAGGTAGGGCACCGCCCCGGTGGCGATGCCGATGACCAGCCCCAGCGCCGCGCTGATGCCCACCCCCAGGGCGAGACGGCGCAGGCTGGCCGCCGTGTCCGCCCACAGCGTGATCCGCCCCGTGCGCCGGCTGGGTTCCATGGCGTAGCTGTGCACGGCCCGTCCCATGGAGGTCAGCGACGGCAGCAGCTTGTCGTTGGGGTTGGCGTCCAGACGCATGGCCGAAGCGACCAGATAGGTGATCAGCAACAGGGCGAAGGGCAGCGCGCCGAACAGCAGCGCGCTGCCCCGTCCCGGATGCTGGTTGACCAGCCGGCGCATGGTCAGAGCTTGCCGTCGGCCGCCATCTTCATGTAGCGGCTGTTGAAGCGCAGCTTGATGTTGCTCTTGTCACCCAGCACCTTGCCGTCGGGGAACTGGATGCCCACGGCATTGACGCTCTCGGCGCCCTGTCCCAGCAGGCCGTGCTGGAAGGAGAACTGGCGCACGTAGTCCATGGTCTTGAGCAGCTTGGGGCTGTCGGTGAACTTCACGGCCGCCGACGGCTTGTAGAACATGCGGGTGGTGGCCAGCTGGCTTTCATAGCCCTTGAGGTCGGTGCCCGATGCCTTGGCCATGGAGGTCAGGGCGGCTTTGGCGGCGGCATTCTTGGCGGTCATCAGCTTCATGGTTTCGTACCATGCACCCACCAGGGCCTTGGCGAACTTCGGGTATTTCTTCAGCACGTCGGTCTTGATGACGGCCATGTCGATGATCTCGCCGGGGATCCTGCTGGAGTTGAACACCTCGGTGGCGTCAGGTGAGGCCAGGATGGTGCTGAGCTGCGGCTTCCATGTCACCACCGCGGTGGTGGATGGCGCCTGGTAGGCGGCCACCATGTCCGCATCGGAGGTGTTGACCAGGGTGAGGTCCCGCTCGCTCATGTGATGCATCTGCAGGGCCCGGTCCAGCAGGTACTGGGAGACGGACAGCTCCACGATGTTGACCTTCTGGCCCTTGATGTCAGCGAAGGTCTTGCCTTTGCCCTTGAGCACCACCCCGTCGTTGCCGTTGGAGAAGTCCCCGACGATCAGCGCGGTCGAGTCCACGCCGGCCGCCGCCGGGATGGTCAGGGCATCCATGTTGGTCATCAGGCAGGCGTCGTAGTCGCCGGAGGTGTACTGGTTGATGGACTGGATATAGTCGTTGACCTGGGTGACATCGATGGTGATGCCGTATTTCTTCGCCCACTTCTTGATGATGCCGTGGTCGGCCGCATAGCCCCAGGGCATCCAGCCGGCGTAGATGCTCCAGGCCAGTTTGAAGTGCGTGCGTCCGGCGGCCGCCGCCGGTTGGATCGCGGCCGTGGCGATGACCGCCAGACCCAGTGCGGCTGCTGCGAAGTACCGTTTCAAGAACCCTTGCATGACAGACTCCTTGGCGAAGTGAAGGATGGTCGAAAGTCTGTGTGCGGGTGGTGCGGACCGGTGGGCAAGGAGCGTTACCCGGTCGTGTTCGCACACGTCCGCGGTTTCCTCTCCCGGGCTTTTGTCCCGCCGTGTATCCGCACCCGTTTTCAGAGGGGGCGGACTGCATCCCTCGGACCAGTCGCTCCCGACGAGCCGGAAGCCGGAACCCTAGATGCTGTCTGGGGAAAGAGGCTGCAAGTCGTGTGCCGCCGCCGGCGCCGCCCGACTCAGCATGCGGTCTGGTGGGGCTAACGGTTTGAAAAATATTGCGATGGAGAGGGCGTTCAGGCGGGTGTGGCGGGGCCGGCGCCGGCCGGCTTGCGCACCAGGGCGGTGCGCCGCCCGCCCCGCTGCCCGCCGGTGGGGAGGGTGGCGGGAGCGGGCGGTCCCCGGGCCAGGGCGGGCTCAGGCCTTCTGGTCGAACAGCGAGCCGATCATCTTGGCGGCCGTCTTGGCCACCTTCGCCGAAGCTTCCACCTGCAGCTGGTCCTGGGTGAGCCCCACCAGGGGCTTGGCCATGTCCGAGGCACCGCCGGGGCTCATCTGGCTCGCGCTGGCAATCTCGCTGGCGTGCTTGTTAAGGCTCTGCTGACCCCGTTGTATGCCCAGGATGGCCTGGGTGAGGGAGTTGCTGGACGAGTCGACTTTCATAGGCGTGGCTCCAGAATCAGGCGTACACGTCGATAAGTTGGCCAAGATGGCTCAAGGCCCGGGACAGCCGCTGGCCATTGAGCCCCGACCCGGAACCGTCCGGGTTGGTGCGGCTGTGGTGGCCCTCACCGTGCCGGCCATCGGTCTGCGTGTCCGTATGGCGCTGGTGCCCGCGCAGGGACGCGCCGGCGCCGGCCTGCTCGATGGCGGCCACCGGCCGGCTGACGCCCGGTGCGGCCAGGGCGACGGTCCGTGTCGGGGGCGGGAGGTGGGCCTCCTGCACTACGGGTGGCTGAATCATGCAGCATTCCCCGTCTGTTCAAGGTTGCCGGTGGGCTGCCCCGTCACCCCGGACACTGCCGTGGGCCGTGCCGGACGGCGGAACGCAGCCTCCCCTACCGGAGCTATCGGCCGACCCTCCCAGACCTTTAGGGACCCTCTGCACAGGCCCCTGAAGCGGCGCTCACAGCGTCGCCAAGGCGCTCGGAATGCGGGGTTCGCGAAGCGACAGACGCTCTGTAAACTGCGCTTCCTCGCCTCTTTGCGCCTTGTGATCATCCCCTTGATCGACCTGTGCAGAGGTTCCTTGGCGCCGCTTTCGGGCCCGCCGCGGCCGTGCAAAGGGCCGATCAACCCGATGACAATTTTCCGGTAGGCACTTTGCCGGTATACTTCCCGGCTTGGCCGCCTGCTGGCGGCCCGACACTCACATGACGACCGCGGGGATCCCTGCTGCCGCGGCCGGGAACAGGCCAACGAGACGTATAGGGGGAAGTGGTGAGCCAACAAGACAAGAGTTTCATGACGACCTTTGTGGGCGTTCTGTCCTTCCTGGTACTCCTGGCAGTGGTCTTCTTCCTGATCGCCCGGGTCATTTCCCATCAGGCGCAGGTGAAGGAGCACGCGGCCGCGCCCAACAAGATGGAACAGAAGATCACCGAACAGAACATCGCCCCGGTGGCGAAGGTGAATGTGGCGTCCAGCTCCAAGGCCGCCGGCGGCGGGGCCGGGGCCTCCTCGGGAGGGGGAGCGTCGGCGAGCCCGACGGCCGCGCGCTCGGGCGAGCAGGTCTTCAAGAGCGTGTGCATGACCTGCCATGCCACCGGCGCTGCCGGCGCCCCCATCGTCGGTCACAAGGACCTGTGGGGGCCGCGCGCAAAGCAGGGCATCAAGGTGCTGCTCAGCCACGCCATGCACGGCTACAAGGGCATGCCGCCCAAGGGCACCTGCTCGGGCTGCTCGGAGCAGGAAATCAAGAACGCCATCGAGTACATGGTCATCACCAAGACCGGCCTGACCATTCCCGGCGTGTCCAAACCCGAAAGCGGCAACGGCGGCCAGCAGGCCGCGTCCAACGGCAAACAGACCAAGGCGGAAAACGGCGGAGGCGGTGGCAAGACCGTGGCCGGCTTCAAGAACGTGGACCTGGCCGTGGGCAAGAAGCGTTTCGAGTCCACCTGCGTCGCCTGTCACGGCAGCGGTGTGGCAGGGGCGCCCAAATTCGGCAACAAGTCCGACTGGGCGCCGCGCATCGCCCAGGGCCCCGACACCATGCTCAAGCGCGCCCTGAGCGGCTACAAGGGCATGCCGCCGAAAGGTACCTGCGGCAGCTGCTCCAAGCAGGAGATCAAGGACGCCATTGCTTACATGGTGTCCCACAGCCAGTAGGCGAGTGTGGCCGATGGACGCCGAGCTGAAATGGCGTCCACGCGGGTCTCCATCATTGGTCTGAAGAAGAAGGGTCGTCCGGCGTGGCGGCCCTTTTTTTGTTGACTGCGATGCCCGGTGTGACACACGGGACCCGAAAACTCCGCACGGTTTGACGTCCTCGCCGTACAAGGGTGCAATAGGCGAAGCGCGTTGCACCAATAAAACCCGTCCGTGCTTTCCGTGTTTTCCGTGGCGCTTTTGTTGCTAATGACTTTCCGTGGGTTCTGTGGATTCCGTGGCTCTTGTTTGAATGCGGGCTCTCGCGCCCGCGCGGCCTGCCCCGGCGCCCTTCGGGCTTGGGTCATCTCGGTCTCGAACACGGGGCGCGCTTTGATCCGCTTCGGGCTGCGATGCTCGGTGCGACACACGGGA
>DATFML010000481.1:0-4600 GCA_035266965.1 Gammaproteobacteria bacterium | reverse complement strand
GGCTCGGACCAGCATTCGGCAAGCCCCGTGAGCCGGGTTCCGGGCAATACGGCGGGATTGCGCGTGGCGCCGTAACAGGCGCGCACGCGATGCCCAAGTGCGAATCGGCTCGCATGGAGCTTTGGCAGTTTGCCGCCCGCGGACCAGGGCTGACAGCAGGATCCCCCCCCGGCAGGACTGCGGCCCGTGGCCGGGCTGAGTACACGCTCAGATGTCGGCCACAGCCCGGGGCCGTGATGTGCAGCTTCCGGCGCTGGCAGCTCGACCCGCACCAATGCCCTCTGCCGGTAACGCTTTGGTGTTCCTCCCCGGGCGGGTTGTTCCGCATTTGTAACGCGGGTGTGTCAGGGCGGAAACAAGGCTGGCCCTGTCCCGTGGTATTACTTTGCGATCACGTCGCGACCACTCCCGCAGATTTCATCTAACACACTGATATAAAAAACGAGTTCTGGAGGATGGCGCCTGCCGCCGGGGAATTGGCACAGCGCTTGCTTGAAGGACTCGGCGGCGCACCTGTCGTAGCGCAGCGTGGCGCGTTGAGCACGCTCGACGCCGGCGAAACAACAAAATATGGCCCCTGCGGTTTCCGCGTGCATTGGGGGCGTACAGAGCAGGATTCACTCGTCGCGATGGTTGGGAATCAGAACGCTGATGAAAGCACTGGACGGAATCAAGGTCATCGATCTGACACACATGCTGTCCGGACCCTACGGGACCATGCTCCTGGCCGATCTCGGTGCCACCACGATCAAGGTCGAGCCACCCGGAAAAGGGGAAGGGACACGCAAGCTTCTTGCCAACGACCCAAAGTACTCGATCAAGGGGATGGGGGCCTACTTTCTGACCCTCAATCGCAATAAGCGCAGCGTATGCATCGACCTCAAGTCGGACCAGGGCAAGGCACTTTTCCTGGATCTGGTGCGGGAGTGTGACGTCGTATTCGACAACTTCAGTGCCGGCGTGCTCGGCCGGCTCGGAATCGATCACGAGACCCTTTCGGAGGTAAATCCCCGGATCATCACCTGCAGCGTCACCGGTTTTGGCGAGACCGGTCCAGACAACCTGCGTCCCGCCTTCGACCAGGTCATTCAGGGCATGGGCGGTGGCATGTCGATCACGGGCTATCCGGACGGCGGCCCGTTGCGGGCGGGCATTCCCATCGGCGACCTGGCGGGCGGCATGTTCGGCGCCATGGGTGTCCTTTCGGCGCTGGTGGCGCGGGAAAGGACGGGCAAGGGACAGCACCTGGACGTGTCCATGCTGGACTGCCAGATCTCGCTGCTGAACTACATGGCCACGATGTTCTTCCTCTCGGGCGAGAACCCGGGCCGGCTGGGCAACGCGCACTTTGTCCATGTGCCGTACAACACGTTCGCCACCAGCGACAACTGGATCATCATCGCGGTGATCTTCGACAGCTTCTGGCTGAATCTGCTGAAGGTCATCGACATACCCGAGCTTCGAATCGAGAAATACGAAACGCAGCCGGGCCGCTTCGAGGACCGAGAATTCATCAACGCCCGCCTCGGCGAGGTGCTGCGGACGGACACGACGGAGAACTGGCTGCGCAAACTGCGCGCCGAGCGCATCCCCTGTGCACCCGTGAACGACTTCGAGCAGGCCCTCAGCGACAGCCAGGTCCGCTACCGGAACATGGTGGTGAAGGTGCGTCATCCGGAAGACGGCGAAATCGAGATGCCCGGCAATCCCATCAAGATGTCGGTCACGTATGAAGACACGTTCACCCCGCCGCCGTTGGTGGGCCAGGACACGGACGATGTCCTGCGCGAGGTCCTGAACATGGATCACGAGCGCATCCGGGCGTTGCGTGAGCAAGGCGTCATAGGTTGAGCAGTCATGCCTGAGCGGGAATTCGTCAGCGTCAACGAGGTGGGTCTGCGCGACGGTCTTCAGAATCAATCCGTGCAGGTGCCCACGGACGGAAAGCTGCGCCTAGCCGGGGCCCTGGCCGACGCTGGCATCCGCAGTATGGAGGCGACCAGCTTCGTCTCGCCGCGTGCCGTACCCCAGATGGCCGATGCCGCAGAGCTTTACCCGGCTCTGCCGCGGCCGGATGAAATCGAATATTCCGCTCTGATTCCCAACATGAAGGGCTACGAGCGTGCCCGGGAGGTCGGGGTGCGCTCGGTTGCGGTGGTGCTCTCAGCCACCGATACGATGAACCGGAAGAACATCAATATGTCGCTCGAGCAGACCCGCCGGGTCTGCGCCGAGGTGGTGGGCCGCGCCAGGGGGGACGGCATCCACAGCCGGGCCTACGTGGCCGTGGCGTTTGAATGTCCATTCGAGGGCACCGTTTCCGGTGACCGAATCGGGGCGCTTACGGAAGAGATGTTCGCGGCCGGCGCGGACGAGGTGATCGTGGCGGACACCATCGGCGCCGCGAACCCTTCTGACGTTTTCCAGCGCTTCTCCGATCTGGCCCGCCGTTTCGGCCCCAGCCGGCTGGCCGCCCACTTCCACGATACCCGCGCGCTCGCTCTGGCCAACGCCTGGGCCGCCTTGCACGGGGGCGTGCGGCGTTTCGACAGCTCCATCGGCGGATTGGGCGGCTGTCCGTTCGCCCCGGGGGCGGCCGGCAACGTGGCCACCGAGGACCTGGTACTGATGCTCGAAATGTGTGGATTCCGGACTGGAATCGACATCGCCGGTCTGCGCCAGGCGGTTGAAATCGCGTCCGAACTGGTGGGCTACCAGCTGGGCGGGCGGATCAGCCCGTGGTTGCAGTCCGAGGACCGGAGACGTTCCGGCAGGGACGGGAGGGGCTGATGACGCCGTACGGGCAGCCGGGGCGGATGGCCAATTACCGCGTGGGCGAGGGGACCGGTTCTGGAGAGCCCGGGCCTGTGCGGGGCCGCTCGCGAGTACGCTCGATCGTACTCGCCGCGATTCCGTGGTTGGTGATCGCCGGCCTTCTGGTCGGGGCCTTCACCATTCGCCCGGGTGGCGTCGGCAAGGCCGTGGTGCCCGCACCCGTTTCCGCACAGGACCATTTCTACGGCATTGCCTATCCCGGAAACCAGGTCCTTTGGATGGTCGGGATGCTGGGGAAGATCGTACGGAGCGACGACGGCGGCAGATCCTGGGCCGTTCAGCCCAGTCCGACGAAAAGGATATTGCAGAGCATCGGGACCTGGAGCACGAAACGCGCCGTCGCCGTAGGAGACAACGGTCTCGTCATCGTGACCAAGGACGGCGGTCGCAGCTGGCAGCAGGTCAAGGTGCCTCTGACCAAGGTCTCGAACAAGTTCCTGCGGGTACGCGTGCTGGACAACGGAACCGCGTGGATCGTCGGGGCGATGGGAGCAGTGCTCGAATCCACCGATTACGGACAGACCTGGGCCCGCAAAGTGCCGGTGCACGACGTGACGCGCATGGACATCGATGGCGTCGGCAAGCATCTCTGGGTCGTCGGTGAGTTTGGCCAGATCATCGCCTCGGATGACGGAGGGAAAACCTGGCAGAAACAGAGCAGCGGGGTCCGCAATACCCTGAACGGTGTCTGCTTCCGGGACGTGGATCATGGCGTGGTGGTGGGCCTGCAGGGCGTGATTCTTACCACGTCGGACGGAGGCCGGACCTGGCATCAGGTACACGGCGTCACGAAAGAGCACCTGTTCGAGGTCGACTGGAACGGCCGGCAGTGGTTGGCAGTGGGAGCCAACGGGGTCGTGCTCACCTTCGGCCCTGATGCGGCCCAATGGAAGGCGAAACAGGTCGCGCCACGCGATTTCGCATGGCACACGGGTGTCGCGGCGGCTCAGGATCGCTGGTATCTGGCCGGTGCGGACAGCGGTATGTATCACGGCGGCAACTGGAACGCCTTTGCTAAAAGGGGCGACCAGTGACGCGATTCATCCGAGGGTTCTCCGGTTTCTGCATTCGGCGTCGTGTCCCGATCATCTCGGTTTTGGCCATTCTTACGGTCATCTTCGGGTTGCTTGCCACGCAGATATCGGTCCGGACGATCTTCAAGGACATGCTGCCCCTATCCAATCCGTGGATTCAGACGCAGCAGAAATACAAGAATACCTTCGGCGGCGCGAACCTGGTCACGATCATGGTAACGGCGCGGCATGGCACGATCTTTCAACGCCCGGTGCTCAAGACGGTGCAGAGCATCACGCGCGACCTGCGCAAGGTCGATGCCGTCGACTCGTTCCAGATCACCTCCCTGGCTTCCCAGAAGCTGAAGACCGTCAAGGCGACCAGCTTCGGAATCGATTCCGTGCCACTGATGTGGCCCAAGGTGCCGAAAACGCAGGCGGGAATCACCAGCCTACGTGAAGCCGTCATCAGGAATCCGGTGGTTTACGGGGCATACGTTTCGCGCGATCTGCGCTCGACGCTCATCAAGGTCAACTTCATTGACCGCCTGGTGAACTACCCCAAGATCTTCCAGCAACTGCGTGCGACGGTCCACCGCGACGCGGACCCCGCCTTGGTCAAGGTGGACATTATCGGCCAGCCGATGCTCTACGGGTGGGTCCACCACTACCTGCCGCAGACGGTCGAGATCACGCTGCTCACCATCGGCATGCTGTCCCTCACCTTGTTTCTTCTCGCCAGGACCTGGCGC
>DATFML010000480.1:0-2168 GCA_035266965.1 Gammaproteobacteria bacterium | reverse complement strand
AACACATGGCCGCCGGTACCGCCGGCCATGATCAGTACGGTGGTCATCGGCGCGTTCATCGCCGCCTCCCGGGGCGCGTGCCTGATCCGCGTCGGCGCTTGGTGCCGGCCCCGCCGGGAAGGCTGTGCACGCTGCAACGGGATTCGTAGTCCACTCTCAGCAGCAGCGCCACAGCAACACAGGTGGTGATCAGACTGCTGCCGCCATAGCTGAGCAGCGGCAGGGTCAGCCCCTTGGTGGGCAACAGCCCCATGTTGACGCCCATGTTGATGGAGCTCTGCAGGCCCAGCCAGGTCCCGATGCCGTAGGACAGGTAGGCGCCGAAAGCATCCCCCACCCGTTCGGCCACGGCGCCGATTGCGAAGGCCTTCCACACCAGATAGGCGTACATGGCGATCACGGACAGCACACCGGCCAGCCCCAGTTCCTCGGCCAGCACGGCCATCAGAAAGTCCGTATGGGCCTCCGGCAGGTAGAACAGCTTCTGGATGCTGTTTCCAAGTCCCACGCCGAACCATCCCCCGCGTCCGAAGGCGATCAACGACTGGGTCAACTGGAAGCCGCTGCTGAACGGGTCCGCCCAGGGGTTGAGGAAGGTGGTCAGTCGCTGCAGTCGGTAGGGAGAGGATACGGCCAGCACGGAAAGCACCAACAGGGCCCCGCCCACCAGCAGGGCGAACTGCCACCAGCGCACCCCGCCCAGAAACATCATGGCCAGGGCAGTGGCCAGCAGTACCACGGCGGTGCCGAAATCCGGTTCCATCAGCAGCAGTACGCAGGCAACGCCAATGACGGCCAGGGGCTTGAGAAACCCGCTGGCCTGGCTGCGAACCTCCTCGCCGCGGCGCACCAGATAGCCGGCGAGGTAGATCATGAGCAGCAGTTTGGCGGGCTCCGAGACCTGCAGGTTGATCGGCCCGAAGCCGATCCAGCGCGTACTGCCGTTGATATTGCGACCGACACCCGGCACCAGCACCACCAGCAGCAGCGCCAGGGCGAGAAACAGACCCACCATGCTGGCCCGCTGCCAGTGCACCAGCCGCACCCGCATGATCGCCAGCGCCAGGGACACTCCCACCAGCATGTAGATGCCCTGGCGTACCGTGTAATAGAACGGATTGCCCGTGTGGCGATCGGCAATGGTCATGGAGGAGGAGGTCACCATGACCAGACCGAGCCCCAGCAGAGCCAGCACCACACCCACCAGACGCCCGTCCAACCCCGCCGGACACAGCCCGCCCAGGATGCGATCCCCATTGTGCTGGCCCGCAACGGCATTCATGACAGCAGCCTCCGCACCGCACCCTCGAAGGCGCGTCCGCGCTCTTCGTAACCGCTGAACATGTCGAAGCTCGCGCACGCCGGTGACAGCAGCACGTGGTCGCCGGGTTTGGCCAGCTCGCCGGCCCGGGCAACCGCTTCGTCCATACTCGCGGCATGGATGCAGGGAACCGCGCCGGCCACGGCGGCCTCGATGCGTCCGGCGTCCTTTCCGATCAGCACCACGGCACGACCCCGGGCCGCCAGCACGTCCTTGAGCGGCGAGAAATCCGCACCTTTGCCCTCTCCGCCGGCAATGAGCACCACCGGACCGGGCATGCCTTCGATGGCCGCCAGGGTGGCTCCCGGATTGGTGCCCTTGGAATCGTTGTACCAGCGGATGCCGTCGCGCTCGGCGATGAACTGTGTGCGGTGGGGCAGACCCGGGAACTGTCTCAGCACCTCCAGCATGGGATCGAAATCCAGCCCTGCCGCTTCACCCAGCGCCAGCGCCGCCAGCGCATTGGCGAAATTGTGTTTCCCCACCAGCCGCAGTTCGTCAGTGGCAATCAGCCATCGATCGCCGCGAACCAGCCAGTCGCCGCCGTCGCGCCGGCGCACGCCGAAATCCTCGTCGTCGGGTTCGTGGAGGGTGAACCGCACCCAGGGCCGCGCTGGATCGGCCAGTCCCGCCGCCAGTGTGTCATCGGCATTGACCACCTGGACCTGCGCGTCCTTGTAGATCTGCTGCTTCGCCCGCATGTACTCCGACATGCTCGCATAGCGATCCTGATGGTCCGGACAGACGTTGAGAACGGTCGCCGCCCGTGGCCGCAGACTGACGGTGGCTTCCAGTTGGAAGCTGGACAACTCCAGCACGTACATCTCGGGCTCGTGGTCGGCAAGCA
>DATFML010000479.1:0-8587 GCA_035266965.1 Gammaproteobacteria bacterium | reverse complement strand
GGGTCGGAGCGAACGTGCTTTTCTGGAAGGTGACCTGACGGATCATCTCGCCGCCGCCCTGGTAGGGCGGCATCGCCTCCAGCAACCCGGCCTTGCCGTACAGCGCGCCGATGCCCGTGGGCCCATAGAGCTTGTGTCCGGAAAAAGCGTAGAAGTCGCAGTCCAGGCTCTGCACGTCCACGGGCATATGGGGCACCGACTGGGCGCCGTCCACCAGCACCTTGGCGCCGCGGGCGTGAGCCATGTCGGTGATGCGCCTGACGGGGTTGATGGTACCCAGCGCGTTGGAGACATGGGTCACCGCCACCAGCCGGGTCCGTTCTCCCAGACGGCGCTCGAACTCCTCCAGCATGAGCTCGCCGCGGTCGGTGATGGGGGCCACCCGCAGCACAGCACCGGTCTGCTCGCTCAGCAGCTGCCAGGGCACGATGTTGGCGTGGTGTTCCATTTCGGTGATGAGAATCTCGTCGCCGGTCTTCAGGTGGCTGCGCCCCCAGCTGTGGGCCACCAGGTTGATGGCTTCGGTGGTGCCACGCACGAACACGACCTCGCGACTCTCGCGGGCATTGATGAACGCCCGCACCGTCTCACGCGCCTGCTCGTACTCCCGGGTCGCCCGTTCGCTGAGCTGATGCACCCCCCGATGGACGTTGGAATAGTCGCGGCTGTAGCAGCGGTTGACGGTGTCGATCACCGCCTGGGGCTTGTGGGCGGTGGCCGCGTTGTCCAGATAGACCAGCGGCCGGTCGTTGACCTGTTGATGAAGAGCGGGAAACTGGGCCCGCACGCGCTCGCCCAGGGCGGGCGGCGGGGTTTCGGCGCCCGTCTTCCGGGCTGCGGTATCTTCGACGGCGTTCATACCACCTCCCCGGGCGCATCCGCGGACAGCAATGCGCCGCCCAGATGGCCCTCCAACTGCCGGCGCAGAGGCATCAGTCCCATGCGCTGGACCAGATCGGCGGCGAAGGCGTAGACCAGCAGATTGCGCGCGGCCGCCTCATCGACGGCCCGCGAGCGCAGATAGAACAGCGCGTCGCGGTCCAGCTGCCCGACCGTGGAACCATGGCTGCACTTGACGTCGTCCGCATAGATCTCCAACTGCGGTTTGCTGTCGGCTTCCGCGTCCCGGGACAGCAGCAGATTGTTGTTGGTCTGACGGGCGTCGGTGTGCTGGGCATCGGGATGGACCACGATGCGGCCGCTGAACACCGACCGGGAACGCCCGTCCAGCACGCCCTTGTACCACTCACGGCTGGTGGTGTCGGGCGCCCGGTGATCGATGCGGGTATGGTTGTCCACGTGCTGACGTCCGCCCGTTATGTACAGACCGTTCAGATTGCACTCGCCGCCTTCGCCATGCATGACAGCGCCCAGATCGTTGCGCACCAGCCGTCCTCCCAGGGTCACATTATGGGAAGTGTAGCGGCTGTCCCGCTGCTGGTGCACATGAGTGCCGGCGATGTGATAGGTCTTGGCCCCGTCCCGCGCCAGTTTGTAATGTTCGACGGCGGCACCACGTTCCAGTGCCATCTCGGTGACGGCATTGGTGAGGTGTTCCCCGTCACCCAGGCTCACATGGCTTTCCACCACCACGGCACGGCTGTCGACACCGGCCACCAGCAGATTGCGCACATGGGCGGCGCGCCCTTCACCGGTGGATACAAACAGCAGATGGATGGGGGCTTCGACCCGGGTGCCCGCCGCCAGGGCGATGTAGGCGCCGTCGGTCATGAAGGCCGTATTGAGGGCCGCGAAACCGTTGGCGTCGGCGGGTGCGTAGTGGCCCAGGTGCTCTTCCAGGGCGCCCGGCGCGCGGTCCATGATCGCCGCCAGACCGGTCACGGCAACGCCGGCGGGCAGCTCGCCCACCTGGGAACACTCCGGCGCAAAGCGCCCGTCCACGAACACCAGCTCGTGGGCGGCGAGGCCGGTGAGCCGATAACCGGCGATGGCCTCGGGCTCCACGGACACAGCGCTTTCGGCAACCGTGAACCGGCGCTTCTCGATGGGCCGCACGTCGGTGTATTTCCAGTCCTCCAGACGAACACTGGGATAGCCCAGCTCGCCGAAGCGCTCCAGGCCATCCCGACGCAGGCGCTCGATCCACGGCACCCGCATGCCCGGCAGGGCCGACTGGAGGCTGCGAAACTCTTGCAGGTGACGGTCGGTATCGCTCACTGCACCGCCTCCTCTGCGCTGTTGCCGGCAACGCCTTCGATCCAGCCGTAACCGTGCTCTTCGAGCTCCAGCGCCAGACTGCGGTCCCCGGACTTGACGATGCGTCCGTCGGCCAGCACATGGACGTGGTCGGGCACGATGTAATGCAGCAGCCGCTGGTAGTGGGTCACCACGATGAAGGCCCGGTCGGGGCTGCGCAGGCTGTTGACGCCGTCGGCGACCACCTTGAGGGCGTCGATGTCCAGGCCGGAATCGGTTTCGTCCAGGATCGCCAGACGCGGTTCCAGAACGGCCATCTGGAGAATTTCGTTGCGCTTTTTCTCCCCTCCGGAGAAGCCCTCGTTGACCGCCCGGTAGAGCAGGTCTTCCTTCATCTGCACCAGGCGCATTTTTTCCTTCACCAGGGACAGGAAGTCCATGGCGTCCAGCTCCGACTCGCCATGGTGTTTGCGCACCGCATTGAGCGCCGCCTTGAGCAGATAGATGTTGCTCACGCCGGGAATCTCCACCGGATACTGGAACGCCAGGAAGACGCCCTCGCGCGCGCGCTCCTCGGGCTTGAGAGCCAGCAGGTCGTGGCCGTCGTACTGGACCGATCCCGCCGAGACTTCGAGGTTCTCGCGCCCGGCCAGTACGTTGGCCAGCGTGCTCTTGCCCGATCCGTTGGGTCCCATCACCGCATGGACCTCGCCGGGCTTCACGTCCAGGTCGATGCCTTTGAGAATGGTCTTGCCTTCGATGCCTGCCTTCAGGCCTTTGATGGACAGCATGTGTGCCTCCGTTTCTATGCCCGCACGGCGCATGGACCGCCCGGGCC
Source organism: Gammaproteobacteria bacterium (assembly GCA_035266965.1). GTDB lineage: Bacteria > Pseudomonadota > Gammaproteobacteria > DATFLG01 > DATFLG01 > DATFML01. The sequence goes on along the minus strand of DATFML010000479.1, from coordinate 5,592 downwards.
TGATTCCATTGTCTGCAAGGGTGTGGTGGCGGCGGCCCGCGTCAACCCACGGCGCCCTCCAGGCTCACGCCCAGCAGCTTCTGCGCCTCCACCGCGAACTCCATGGGCAGCTCCTTGAACACCTGCTTGCAGAAGCCGTTGACGATCATGGACACCGCGTCTTCCTCGGACAGCCCCCGCTGGCGGCAGTAGAAGAGCTGGTCTTCGCCGATCTTGGAGGTGGTCGCCTCGTGTTCCACGTTGGCGGTGGGATTCTTCACTTCGATGTAGGGAAACGTGTGGGCGCCGCACTGGTCTCCCAGCAGCAGGGAATCGCACTGGGTGTAGTTGCGGGCGGTCTCCGCACCCTTCAGGACCTTCACCAGCCCGCGGTAGGCCTGCTCGCCGCGGCCGGCGGATATGCCCTTGGAAATGATGGTGCTGGAGGTATTGCGGCCGATGTGAACCATCTTGGTGCCGGTGTCGGCCTGCTGGAAGTTGTTGGTGAGCGCCACGGAATAGAACTCGCCCACGGAGTTGTCGCCTTCCAGGATGCAGCTGGGATACTTCCAGGTGATGGCCGAACCGGTTTCCACCTGGGTCCAGGAGATCCTGGCGTTCTCGCCCCGGCAGGCGCCGCGCTTGGTGACGAAGTTGTAGATGCCGCCGCGGCCCTGCTCGTCGCCGGGATACCAGTTCTGCACCGTGGAATACTTGATCTGCGCATCCTTGAGAGCCACCAGCTCCACCACCGCAGCGTGCAGCTGGTTCTCGTCGCGCATGGGCGCGGTGCAGCCTTCCAGGTAGCTCACGTAGGCCCCCTCGTCGGCAACGATGAGGGTGCGTTCGAACTGACCGGTCTTGGACGCGTTGATGCGGAAATAGGTGGACAGCTCCATGGGACAGCGCACACCGGGCGGCACATACACGAAGGAGCCGTCGCTGAACACCGCCGAATTGAGGGTGGCGTAGAAGTTGTCCGAATAGGGCACCACCGACCCCAGGTATTTTTCCACCAGTTCCGGATGATTCTGCACCGCTTCGGAAAACGAGCAGAAGATGATGCCCTGCTCGGCCAGTTTGGACTTGAAGGTGGTGGCCACGGACACGCTGTCGAACACCGCGTCCACCGCCACACCGGCGAGCATTTCCTGCTCCTGCAGGGGTATGCCGAGCTTCTCGTAGGTCTCCAGCAATTTGGGATCGACTTCGTCCAGGCTCTTGGGACCTTCCTTCTTGCGGGGTGCCGAGTAGTAGACGATGTTCTGGTAGTCGATGGGCGGATAGTGGACATGCGCCCACTTCGGGGTCTTCATGGTCAGCCAGTGCCGGTAGGCCTGCAGACGCCACTGCAGCATGAACTCGGGCTCGTTCTTCTTGGCCGATATGCGGCGAATGATGTCTTCGTTCAGACCCGGCGGAAGGCTGTCCTCGTCCACCTCGGTCACGAAGCCCGCGCTGTATTCGCGGCGGATCAGGGCCTCGATGTTGTCGCTCGATGTGGCCATTGTCACCTCCGGCGTGGAATCAGGAACTTGCCGCTGGAGCAGCCAATCCCGTACCCGCTCTGAGTAATACCCTAGTAATTTAGTCAGGTACCACCCTAGAATAACCGACCGTTTCAGTCAAGTATTCGCCGGCTTTGCGGCCGTCGGGCTGTCGGCCTGGCCCGGGTGCACCGCGAACCGCCCCGTCCAGCCGCCCCCGCTGGAGGCGCGACGGTGACAACCGCGCCGACCGGCAGCACTGAAAAAACCCCGAATCCCGGTGCCATCTGGCATGCCGATTGCAGCGGATTGATCGACAAAGCGGGAGCGTCACAGGTGCGTCACCGGACCTTTCCGACGCCCGGCGTTCTTCCACACGGCGACCGGTGGATATGAACGACCGGCGTTTCACCCGGGTGCTGTTTCGACGCACGTGGCGACACCGAACCTGCATGGAACCGGCGGTCGATTTTTGATGTTGCAGGCGTCGTATCACATCTGTCGACAAACAAGGCTTGCACTGCACGTGCAAGCCAGAGTAGCTTGAAAGCACAGCGTACGAATTGCTGCAGGGAATGCTGTGAATGAGGTCTTGGACGACGCTCTCGAAAACGCTATAACGTTAGTAACTACCGACAAATAACAACAAGCGGAGAACTGCATGCCTCACAGACGAACATAGCAGACCACTAGGAGGTCGGCCATGACCGAAAAGAAGTCCAGTTTTGCTGAATTGATCGAGAAGGATCGCGCTGCCCGCGGGAGCCAGGAGTGGCGGGGACCGTTTCTCGAGTATCTCGACAAGGTCAAGGCCGACCGCAGCGTTCCCCGATTGGCGCACGCGCGCATCTACGACGTCATCGCCCGCCAGGGCATTTCCGACCTCACCGACTCCGACGACCCACGCATCCATCGCCTGTTCGGCGACGAGCCCATCAAGGTCTACGACTTCTTCACCGACGAATTCTTCGGGGTCGAACGCACCCTCGCCCAGGCGGTGCGCTATTTCCACTCCGCCTCCCTGCACGGCGAGGAATCCCGGCAGGTGCTGTACCTGATGGGGCCGGTGGGCGCGGGCAAGAGCTCTCTGGTCGAACGCCTGCAGCGCGGACTGGAACAGGCCGATCCGGTGTATGCCATCGAGGGCTGCCCCATGGCCGAGGAGCCCCTGCACCTGATCCCCAAGCACCTGCGCCCCGAATTCGAGAAGATGCTGGATACCCACATCGAGGGCGAGCTGTGCCCGGTGTGCCGCTTCCGCCTGAAGGAGGAATTCGGCGGTCGCTACGAGGACGTGCCCATCACCACTGTGCCCTTCTCCCGCCACGAGCGCCGCGGCGTCGGCGTGGTGCCGCCCGTGGACCCGAACAATCAGGACACGTCGGTGCTGATCGGGTCGGTGGACATCTCCAAGCTGGACACCTACTCCGAAGGCGACCCCCGCGCCCTGGACCTGAACGGCGCCTTCAACGTGGGCAACCGGGGCATGACCGAGTTCATCGAGGTGTTCAAGAACGAGCCGGAATACCTGCACACCATGATCACGGCCACCCAGGAGAAGTTCATTCCGGCACCGGGGCGCCACGGCACCGTGTACGTGGACACCTGCATCGTGGCCCATTCCAACGAAGCCGAATGGCAGCGCTTCAAGGGCGACCCCACCAACGAGGCCTTCCTGGACCGCATCGTGGTGGTCAAGGTGCCCTACAACATGCGCCTGTCCGAAGAGGTAAAGATCTACAGGAAGCTGCTGGACAAGTCCGATTTCCGCGAGCACATCGCGCCCCACACCCTGGAGGTGGCGGCCATCTTCGCCCTGCTGACGCGCCTGGAGCCGAGCAACAAGTGCGACCTGATGACCAAGATCCGCCTGTACAACGGCGATGAGGTGGTGGAAAAGGGCAAGACCGTCAAGATCAATGTCCGCGAGCTCCAGGAGGAAGCCCGCCGCGAGGGCATGTTCGGCATCTCCCCGCGCTTCATCATGAAGGCCATCGACAACGCCCTGGCGGAAAACCCCGGCGGCATCAATCCGATCAACGTCCGCGAGGCGCTGATCAACATGGTCAAGGCCGCGGACCTGCCGGACGACACCCGCAAGCGCTACCTGGAATTTCTCCAGGACACCCTGCACAAGGTCTACCTGGAAATGCTGGAAAAGGAGATCACCAAGGCGTTCGTGTACTCCTTCGAGGAACAGGCCGATGCGCTGTTCCAGAATTACCTGGACCACACCGAAGCCTACGTGAACAAGACCCGCGTCAAGGACCGCAACACCGGCGAGGAACTGCAGCCGGACGAGGCCTTCCTGCGCTCGGTGGAGGAGCAGATCGCCATCGTGGGCTCGGCGGCCCAGGGCTTCCGCCAGGAGATCATGGCCTACCTGTGGGCCAAGAGCCGGCGCGGCGAGAAGGTCAGCTACACCTCCTACGAACCTCTGAAGGAGGCGGTGGAGAAAAAGCTGATGAGCTCGGTGCGGGAAATGAGCCGGGTGATCACCAAGGCCCGCACCCGCGACGAGGACCAGCGCAAGAAGTACACCGACCTGGTGGACGCACTGCTGGAGCGCGGTTACGACGAGCACTCGGCCGAGGTGGTCCTGAAGTATGCCGCCAACAACCTCTGGAAGGATTGAGGCAGCCGGTGGAGGCAAAGCAGCATGACAGATTCGGTTTTCCGGCCGTACTCGCAGTCCGACGCGCTGCGATCGGACCGCAGCGCGGGAGATCGCCTGCGCCACCGGCAGAAGGTGCGCCAGGCGATCCGCGACAACATTTCAGACGTCATATCCGAAGAATCCATCATCGGGCAGAACCGGGACAAGATCATCAAGGTGCCCATTCGCGGCATGCGCGAGTACCGGTTCATCTACGGGGACAACTCACCGGGGGTGGGCACCGGCGACGGACAGACCCAGCCCGGACAGGTGGTGGGCCAGGACGGCGACCAGCAGGGTGACCAGCCGGGCCAGGCCGGCGACCGGCCCGGGGTGGACTACTACGAGACCGACATCACCCTGGAAGAGCTCATCGACATCATGTTCGAGGACCTCGAGCTTCCGGACCTGGAGCGCAAGAAGCTGCGGGAGATCGAGAGCGAGAGCACCCGCAAGCGCAAGGGCTTCCGCAAGGTGGGCGTGCGCGTACACCTGGACAAGAAGCGCACCATGTTGTCGCGCCTGCGCCGCAAGCTGGCCACCGGCAGGAATCTGGCCGGCGCCGAGGGCGAACACCGCTTCCCCTTCCACCGGGACGACCTGACCTACCGCCGGCTGGTGCGGGACGTCAAGCCGCACTCCAATGCGGTGGTCATGTGCCTGATGGATACCTCCGGGTCCATGGATACGCTCAAGAAATACCTGGCGCGCAGCTTCTTCTTTCTGCTCTACCAGTTCGTGCGCACCCGTTACAACAACGTGGAGGTGGTGTTCATCGCCCACGACACCCGCGCCCGGGAAGTGACCGAAGAGGAGTTCTTCACCAAGGGCGAGTCGGGCGGCACCATGATCTCGTCGGCCTACAACAAGACCCTGGAGATCATTCAGGAGCGCTATCACCCGTCGCTGTGGAACGTATATGCCTTTCACTGCTCGGACGGCGACAACTGGCCCCATGACAACGAGCCCACACTGACGGCGGCCGCCGAGCTGTGCCGGGTCTGCAACCTGTTCGGCTACGGGGAGATCAAGCCGCTCAACTCCGGCTATTACGGCGATTCCCTGCTGCAGCTGTTCGGCGAGCTGGACGCGCCCAACTATCACGCCCTGCTGATCGAAGGCAAAGAGGACATCTGGCCCAGTTTCCGGGCCTTCCTGTCCCACGATCCGGTGCAGGATTCAGGCGAGGCGAGCGCATAACCGATCATGGCAAGCAATTGGAGCATAAAGGACCTGGAGTACTGGGACGCGAAGATCCGCGACAAGGTGGCTGAGTTCGGCCTGGACTGTTTTCCCCAGGAGTTCGAGGTCTGCGACCACGAGCAGATGCTGGGCTTCATGGCCTACCACGGCATGCCCTCCCACTATCCCCACTGGTCCTACGGCAAGTCCTTCGAGAAGCTCAAGACGCTGTACGACTACGGGGTGCAGGGCCTGCCCTACGAGATGGTGATCAACTCCAATCCGTCT
>DATFML010000478.1:0-10097 GCA_035266965.1 Gammaproteobacteria bacterium | reverse complement strand
CCGCCAGTCCCACCAGCACAGACAGTACCACCGCCCGCTGCAGGTCCACGCCCAGCTGGCTCAGGTAGAAGACCATCAGTCCCTCACGCACGCCCCAGCCGGCCAGGGAGATGGGAATGACCGCAATCAGGCTGACCACCGGCCAGATGACCCAGATGGCGGTCTGGTCCAGATGCAGATCCAGGGAGCGGCTCACCGACCAGAACACGGCCACGAACAGCACCTGCACGATCAGCGAAAGCACCGCCACCCGCACCAGATCGGGCCCGCGTCGGAATACCGCCCGCAGGGCGATGCGCGCCTGCAGCACCTTTTCGCCCGCCGGCTGCAGCCGGCCGGACAGGGCCCGGTCCACCGGCACGTTGAGCAGCACCGCCAGCCCGCCGAAATAGCCCACCGCGATGACCGCCAGCACCGTGCCCAGGTGGGCGACCATGTCCACCTCCCGGCCCAGCACCAAATAGCCCGCGAGCACCAGCGCCACCAACGCGCCCAGGCCCAGCAGGCGATCGCCCAGCACCGCGGCGGCGGCCAGGGTCAGGCTGCCGGAATGGCGGCCGCTGTAGAACGCCCGCGCCGTATCCCCTGACAGGGAGCCGGGCAGAACCTGATTGAAGAACGCGCCCACCAGATTCAGGGCGAGCAGCTCGTGGAGCGGAATGGGGTGTTCCAGGCTGTACATGATGGAACGCCAGCGCACGGCCGCCACCGCCAGGCTGAGCAGGTACAGCCCGCTGGCCAGCAGGAACCAGGCAGGGTCGGCGGCCGTCAGGGTCCGGCCCAGGGACTCCCAGTTCAGACGGCTCGCGATCCAGCCCAGCAGGCCCACGGTGATCACGGCCTGCAGAATCAGTTTGCTTCGGTGTCTGCTCATGCCGGAAATCGGGGGCCGCCGGGCCGGTCCGCAGCTGCCGGGTGGAACCGGTTGCTGGAGCGGGGGACGGCTGGTGGTACCATGATCCCAAGGTCGCCGCCGTCGTTGCCGGTGGCGGCCGGGCGGTGGAAATTCGATGAACCCATGATGGCGATATTCAAGCAATGGTTGCGGCGGGCGCTGGTGCTGGCAGTGGCGGTGATGCCGCTGGCCGCGTCCGCCGGGCTGCCCGGCTGGGTGACCCGGGGCGAGCGCCTGTCCTACAAGGTCTATCTGTGGGGATTCCCCGCCGGCGGTGCCGAATTCTACTACGCACCCGGCCACGCGCCGCACCCGCATGAGTATCGCATCATCGCGCGGCTGTGGACAGCGGGAGGCATGGGACATCTGTTCCGCGTGCGGGATCGGGTGCAGGTCGAGGGGGTGCAGGACATGGCCGGGCACCGGCTGTTTCTGACCCGCAAGTTCTACCAGCATCTGCATGAAGGGCATTACCGCGCCAACCGGGTGGTCACCTACGACCGCCGGCAGGGCAAAACCGTTTTCGTGAACCGGCGTGCCCCGGGCAGCAAGCCCGAGACCTCCAAGCTGCTTGCCGGCATGCGCGACATGTTTTCCGCACTCTACTACCTGCGTGCCACGGTCAAGGACGCCCAGGTGGGACGCAGCTTCACGCTCCCGGTACACGATCTGACCCGTTCCTACCGCCTGCAGGTGGCGGTGGTGCGTCGCGAGCAGCTGAACACCGCTCTCGGTCCGGTGCAGACCCTGCTGGTGCGCCCCAGGGCCCACGAGCTGGGGTCCCGCAAGGCCGCGCAGGGGGATCTGTCCGACGACTTGCGGATCTGGGTCACCGACGATGCGCGGCGACTGCCGGTGCGCCTGCAGATGGCGCTGTCGGTGGGGTCCTTTACGGCCGACCTGGTCAGTGCCGGGCCGGCGGATGCCCCGTCCCATGCGCCTGCCGATCTGCCGGCGGTCGGCCCGCTCGGGGGCTCTGCGTCCGGGGGCGGCTCGTGAGCCCGGCCCGGAGCGGCCAATTCCCTGCTTGACGTACGTCAATGTTCCGGACCTTGCCTGTGCCATACTCAGCTTGAAGGCCAAGGAAGCGCCCGTCACACAGGGTGCGGAAGAACGCCCAACATCCAATAATGGGAGGTTCTCCATGCAGTTGCCGTTGCAGATTACCTTTCGCGATATCCCTCCGTCCGATGCCGTCGAAGCCCGTGTGCGGCAGATGGCGGAAAAACTCGACCGCATGCACGAGCGGATCATGGGCTGTCGAGTGATCATCGAAGCCCCCCACCAGCATCACCACAAAGGAAAGCACTATCACGTACGGGTGGAAGTGACGGTTCCGGACGGCGAAGTGGTCGCCAGTCGCGAAGCCCATGACCGGCGCTCCCATGAAGATGCCTATGTCGCCATCCGGGACGCCTTCAACGCCGCCCAGCGCCAACTGCAGGACTACGCGCGGCGTCGGCGGGGCGCCGTGAAATACCATGAGACGCCGCCCCATGGCCGGGTCCTGGAACTGTATCCCGAGATGGACTACGGCAAGATCCGTACGCCGGACGGGCGGGATGTCTACTTTCACCGCAACAGCGTCCTGGACGGCGACTTCGGCGCCCTGGAGGTGGGTGTTGCGGTGCGCTTTTCCGAGGAAATGGGCGACCAGGGCCCCCAGGCCAGCACGGTGCGGCCGGTGGGCAAGCATCGGCCGGCGCCCTGATGAGCGGCTAGCACCCCGAGGCGCCGCCACGCGTGGCGGCGCCCGCTTCGCGCCCCCGGTCAGGGGGCCGCGGTATAGGTCCGCTGCACGTAGTCTTCCACGATCTGCTGGAAATCCGCGGCGATCTGTTCGCCTTTCAGGGTGACCGTCTTCTCGCCGTCCACGTACACCGGCGCCACCGGGCGTTCGCCGGTGCCGGGCAGGCTGATGCCGATGTTGGCGTGCTTGCTCTCGCCCGGGCCGTTGACCACGCAGCCCATCACCGCCACCGTCATGTCTTCCACGCCCGGATACTGGCTGCGCCAGACCGGCATCTGATGGCGCAGGTAGCTCTGTATGTCCTGGGCCAGCTTCTGGAAGTAGTCGCTGGAGGTGCGTCCGCAGCCGGGGCACGCCACCACCATGGGCGTGAACGAGCGCAGGCCCATGGACTGCAGAATCTCCTGGGCCACCACCACCTCCTGGCTGCGGTCTCCCCCCGGCTCGGGGGTGAGGGAAATGCGAATGGTGTCCCCGATGCCCTCCTGCAGCAGCACCGCCAGGGCGGCGGTGGAGGCCACGATGCCCTTGGAGCCCATACCGGCTTCGGTCAGGCCCAGGTGCAGGGGGTAGTCGCAGCGCCCGGCCAGGTCCCGGTAGACGGAAATCAGGTCCTGCACGCCGCTCATCTTGCAGGACAGCACGATGCGGTCGTGCCCCAGTCCCAGTTCCTCGGCGCGCCGGGCGCTGTCCAGGGCCGAGCGGATGAGCGCTTCGTGCATGATTTCCGTGGGCTCACTGGGCTCGCTCTGTCTGGCGTTGTCGTCCATCAGGCGGGCCAGCAGATCCTGGTCCAGGCTGCCCCAGTTGACGCCGATGCGCACCGGCTTTTCGTATTGGCAGGCGATCTCCACCATGGTGGCGAACTGCTCGTCGCGCTTGCGGCCGCGGCCCACATTGCCGGGGTTGATGCGGTATTTGTCCAGGGCGGCGGCACAGTCGGGATACTTGGTGAGCAGCTTGTGGCCGTTGAAGTGAAAGTCGCCCACCAGGGGCACGGCCACGCCCATGGCCTCCAGGCGCTCGCGCACTTCCGGTACGGCGCGGGCGGCTTCCTCGCTGTTGACGGTGATGCGCACCAGCTCGGAACCGGCCTTGGCCAGCTGGGCGACCTGCACCGCGGTGGCCACCGCGTCGGCGGTGTCGGTGTTGGTCATGGACTGCACCACCACCGGGGCGTCGCCTCCGACGGTGACGGCGCCGACGGCGACGGCGGTGCTGGGGCGGCGTATACGGGCGGGGGAAATGCTCATGGTGCCAGGGTGTCCTGAGTCGTGTTGATGAGGTACAGCTTCGGCCGGCCCTTGCCGATATCCGGGGCATCCGCCGACTTGCCGTTCATACAAAACCTTAAATTTGCCGCGTGAAGTGCCGACAAACTCCTTGGGTGCATAACCATAGCAAAAACTCGAGCGGCCTCCGATCGGGCAGGGCCGGCTCGCCCATCGGCCACCCGTGGAGCGCACGGCCATGACCCGTGGTGCGGATGCCACATTCTATCTCAATCTGCTGCGTGCCTATTTGGACAGCGCAAACGATGCCATATTCGTCCTTTGCGACGAAATGAAGTTTCTGCTCTGCAACCGCCTGACCGAGCGCTGGCTGGGGGCCCGGGAGACCGCCCTGACGGCCCACAACGAACGCATTCCCATCACCGAGTTCTTCGGCAACAGCGATGCCGTGACGCTGTTTTCCACCGAATTCCGACGCGCTTTGTCCGGTAGCGCCCGGCGTTTCGAGTGCTTCCTGCGCCCCCACGGCGAACGTGCCCGCTGGGTGGAAGTGAATCTGAACCGGGTCGATGTGGAGGCCGGCCAGATGGTGATGGCCGTGGCCCGTGACATCACCGAACAGAAGACGCAGCGGGCGGTGCTGGAACATCAGCTGGCCCACGACCCGCTCACCGACCTGCCCAATCGCGAAGAGCTGCGGCGGATGCTGATGTCCATGACGGGTCCCCAACGGGACACCCCGTTCGCTCTTTGTGTGCTCGATATCAATAATTTCAAGGACATCAACGACAGTCTGGGTTACCGTGCGGGTGACACCCTGCTGCGGGACGTGGCCGAGCGCCTGCACGCGGACCTGCCGCTGGTGCATCGCACGGCGCGCCTGAGCGGCAACTCGTTCGCCGTGGTGCTGCCGGATGTGGACCCTGCCCGGGCCGCGGACGCGGCCCTGCGGGTGGCAGCGGCCCTGCAATGTCCTTTCTGGGTGGACAGTCCGGCGGCGGCGGGCTCCGACGCCGGTGGGCTGGTCCTGCACCTGGAAGCCAGCGTGGGTTATGCCGTCTACCCCCTGCACGGTCGCGACCCGGACTCCCTGCTGCGGCGCGCCGAGTTGGCCATGTTTGTGGCCAAGGCGCGCCACAGTGCGGTTCGCGGCTACGAACCGAGCATGGAGCTGGGTTCGGTGGATCAACTGACCCTGCTCAGCGATCTGCACGCCGGTATCGACCGCAACGAACTGGTTCTTCATTACCAGCCCCAGGTGTGGCTGGGTCAGGGCGGTATGCGCGGTGTGGAAGCCCTGGTGCGCTGGCAGCATCCCCGGGCCGGGCTGCTCCATCCGGGGCGCTTCATTCCGCTGGCGGAACGCTCCGGCCTGATCGATCGCATCACCTTTGCGGTGCTGCGCCAGGGTCTTCGCCAGCTGCAGCGCTGGCTGGACGCAGGGCTGGATCTCACCCTGTCGGTGAACCTGTCGGCACGCAACCTGGGACTGGCCGACCTCGCCGCCAGGGTCGGGGGATTGGTGGACGAATACCCGGACGCACGGGAGCGGCTGGTGCTGGAGATTACCGAAAGCGCCGTCATGGCCGATGCGGTCCGTGCCGTGCGCCAGGTGGAGGCTTTGCGGGGCCTGGGCCTGCAGGTGGCCATCGACGACTTCGGCGTCGGCTATACGTCCCTGGGGGCGTTGAAGAATCTGCCGGTTAACGAGATCAAGATCGATCGCTCCTTCGTGATGGGCATGGAGCACAGCAACAGCGATGCCATGATCGTCAGCACCACCGTGGACCTGGCCCGCAACTTCGGCTTTGCCGTGGTCGCTGAAGGGGTGGAGAACGCCAACACCCTGCAGTTGCTGCGCAGTCTGGGCTGTGGTCTTGCCCAGGGTTATTACATCCGCCGGCCCGCAGCGGCTTCCGAGCTGGAATCCTGGCTGCAGGCCGGGGCCGTGACGCAGTAGCGGTCTCACCCGCCGGGCGGGCCGTCCCCGCTCGGGTGATGCAGGCATCAGCCCGGCCGTTGCCGGGCGGCCCCGTCGGAGTCGTTGACAGTGAGTTTGCACGGGCCTATATTGCAAGTTAGTTGGATAACTAACTTGGTCGCTTATGGCCCGTCGCACCGACAAACGAGAACGCCTGGTGGCAGCCGCCAAGACGCTGATCCATCAGCAGGGTTTCAACCACACGACGTTGGCGGACATCGCCGAGCAGGCCGGGGTGCCTCTGGGCAACGTCTACTACTATTTCCGCACCAAGGAAGACCTGGCCGCCGCCGTGATCGATGAGCGGGCCGACGAATTCCGGCGGCTGTTCGGCAACTGGGACCGCGAACACCGCGACCCGCGGGCGCGGCTGCTGGCCTACATCGATCTGGTGGGACGCATTCGCCAGACGCTGGCCACCGCCGGTTGCCCGGTGGGGGGATTGTGCGAGGAACTGGACCGGCTGCAGTCCGGCTTGTCGGGAAAGGCCAACGGGATTCTGAAACTGCATCTGGAGTGGGCCACGGAGCAGTTTCGCCAGTTGGGCAAGGGCGGGCAGTCGGCCGATCTGGCGCTGCACTTCGTGTCGGGTGTACAGGGCATGAGCCTGCTGGCCCATGCCTTCGGCGATCCGGGCATTGTGGACCGGGAAGTGCGGAGTCTGCAGGGCTGGTTGCAGGCCGTGTAGGTGCTGGAGCCTGTTTTTTCGTCCCGCATGTTAGTTAGTTGACTAACTTTTCGTTAATGCGAAGGGAACCCGGATGGGAACCGACGCATCCTATTTGAGGAGAAACCGATGACACAGCCGAACCAGGAACTCGATGCCCGTGGGCTCAATTGTCCGCTGCCCATTCTGCGGGCCAAGAAAGCGATCAACAGCCTCGATGGGGGGCAGGTGTTGAAGGTGATTGCCACTGACCCGGGTGCGGTTAAGGATTTCGAGGCCTTCTGCCGCCAGACCGGCAACACCCTGCTGTCCAGCGACACGGCCGGCAGCGAGTTCACCTTCCTCATCCGGAAAGCCTGATCAACGCTCCCGAGGGCCCAGCGGAGGAAACCAGCATGGAGACATTCCGGGCGTTCCGGATCCACAAGGACGACGGCGGCCTGCGCACGTCACTGGATACGGTGGCATTGGACGACCTGTCCGCCGGTGAGGTGGTGATCAGGGCGGCCTATTCCAGCGTCAACTACAAGGATGCCCTGGCGGCCACCGGACGGATGCCCATTGCGCGGCATTTTCCCCTGGTGGGCGGCATCGACGTGACCGGTACCGTGGTGCACTCGGCCGATCCCCGGGTTCGGGAAGGGCAGACGGTGGTGGCCACCGGAGGCGGGATGAGCGAGACGCGCGACGGCGGCTATGCCGCCTATGCGCGGGTGCCCATCGAGGCCACGGTGGCATTGCCCGACAGCCTGAGCCTGTTCGAGGCGGCCGCCATCGGCACCGCCGGATTCACGGCGGCGTTGGCGGTGGACCGCATGGAGAACAACGGCCAGCGTCCCGAGCTGGGTCCGGTGCTGGTCACCGGCGCCACCGGCGGGGTCGGCAGCTTCGCCGTGGACCTGCTGAGCGGGCGGGGCTACGAGGTGGTGGCCCTGACCGGCAAGTCGTCTGCCGAGGACTACCTGGCCAGGCTGGGCGCCGATCGCATCGTCGACCGCCATCGGCTGGAGATGGGCGACCGGCCCCTGGAACATGCGGCGTGGGGCGGCGCCGTGGACAGTGTGGGCGGAGACTTGCTGGCCTGGATCACCCGCACCGTGCGCCCCTGGGGCAGCATCGCCAGCATCGGGCTGGCGGGCGGTACGGATCTGCACACCACGGTGCTGCCGTTCATTCTGCGCGGGGTCAGCCTGCTGGGGATCGAGTCCCCCCACTGTCCGCGTGAACTTCGCGAGCGGGTATGGAAGCGCCTGGCCAGCGATCTGCGTCCGCGCCATCTGGACGCCGTCGTGAGCCGGACGGTAACCCTGGATGAGCTGGAAGGCGTCTTCGCTCCCATGCTGGAGGGGGCGTTGACAGGCCGCGTGGTCGTGCAACTGGACGGCGCTGACTGACTCCGCTCAGTCTCCCGCCGCCGAAGGGCCGGCCACCGGCCGCTTCGGGTCGCGGATCCATTCGCTCCAGGAGCCGGGGTACAGCCGCGCACCCTCCCAGCCGGCCATTTCCAGGGCCAGCAAGGTGTGACAGGCGGTCACCCCCGAGCCGCACATGGTGACCACCTCGCCGGCCGGGACGTCCCCCAGCGCCGCCCCGTACAGTGCCTGCAGCTCGGCCGCCGAACGGAAACAGCCCTGCTCGTCCAGGTTGTGGCTGTAGGGCACGTTGATGGCGCCGGGAACATGGCCCGCCACCGGATCGATGGGCTCGTGCTCGCCGCGGAAGCGCTCGGCGCCCCGGGCATCCACCAATCGACAGCCGCCGGCGGCCAGGGCGGCGCGCAGGGCGTCGGTGTCGATGGCACCGTGAGGGTCGGGCCGGGGGGTAAAGGCGCACGGTGCCCGTGGAGCGACCCGGTCGGTGACGAGCTGTCCCTGGCGCCGCCACCGTTCGAAGCCGCCGTCCAGCAATGCGACCTTTTCGTGTCCCAGCCAGCGCAACAGCCACCACAGGCGGGCGGCGATGGCGCCGCCGGCGTCATCGTAGGCCACCACCTGGGTGTTTTCGTTCACGCCCCAGGCGCCGAGCCGCGTCGCCAGTTCGGCGGGATCGGGCAGGGGATGGCGGCCGCTGTCGGCGGTGACCGGTCCGGAAAGATCCCGATCCAGATCGGCATAGCAGGCCCCCGGGATATGGCTGCGCTGGTAGGCGCGGCGCCCGGCCGCCGGATCCGCCAGCTGGAAGCGGCAGTCGAACACCGCCCAATCAGGATCGTCCAGGTGCCGGGCAAGGGCGGTGGTTGTCACGATGGTGCTGTAGGTCATGGGGGTCCGGTTGCCGCTGCGGGGTGGTGGGCAGAATAATAGCGCCCGTACCGAGGACCTGTTAACAGGTTCCAGCGCCGGGGGAGGGGCGGACATGATCCATCTGGGGATCGATCTGGGGGGCACCAAGACAGAGCTGATCGCTCTCGACGGGGCCGGCCGCGAACATCTGCGCCGTCGGGTCCCCACGCCCGCCGGCGACTACCCTGCCACCCTGGACGCAGTGGCCGCCCTGGTACGGGAGGCGGAAGCGGAACTGGGCGCGGCCGATACCGTCGGCATCGGCACCCCCGGGGCACTGTCCCGGGCAACGGGGCGCCTGAAGAATTCCAACTCGGTCTGCCTGAACGGCCGGCCCCTGTTGGAGGATCTGCAGCGCCGCCTGGGGCGGCCGCTGCGCATGGCCAACGACGCCAACTGCTTTGCCCTTTCCGAGGCCACCGACGGAGCGGCGGCCGGGAAGGGGGTGGTGTTCGGGGTGATTGTGGGTACCGGCACCGGCGGGGGCATCGTAGTGCACGGCCGGGTGCTGGTGGGCGCCAACGCCATCGCGGGCGAGTGGGGCCACAACCCGCTGCCCTGGCCCGGGGACACCGAGCGTCCCGGGCCTGTATGCTATTGCGGCAAGTCCGGATGCATCGAGACCTTCCTTTCCGGCCCGGGTATGGTTCGCGATCACCAACGGTACGCCGGCACGACCTTGGAGCCCGAAGTCATCGTGAGGCGGGCGGACGCCGGTGAGCGGGACTGCGAGGCCACCCTGGGTCGCTACGAGGATCGCCTGGCCCGCGCCCTGGCCCATGTCATCAACATCGTGGATCCCGACGCCATCGTGCTGGGCGGCGGCATGTCCAACATCGGCCGCCTGTACGACAACGTGCCGGCGCTGTGGGATCGCTACGTGTTCTCGGACCGGGTGGACACACCGCTGCTGGCGCCCCGCCATGGCGATTCCAGCGGCGTGCGTGGCGCGGCCTGGCTGTGGACCGGGTAGGTGCGTTGGCAGGCTCCTAGGAGCCTGTCGGACTTGAGCGATCGTAGCGAGCCGGATGGGAGAGCGAGTCCGTTTTTTCGGTCCTTTGAGGAGAATAGCCGTTGCTATTTGACGAAAAGGAGCGGAAAAAGGGGCCGCCCTCCCATCGGCGCAGTAGATCAGCCTCAAGTCTGACAGGCTCCTAGGAGCCTGTCGGACTTTCCACACTTCTCGCGGTAAAATGCGAGTGTTGCCCTTGGAGCCTGGTTGCATGAGCCGCTTTCGACCGATAGACCGCGAGACCGATTACCTTTTACCGCCGTCGGTGCAGGACTGGC